>CAZBUH010000070.1:0-10989 GCA_964495095.1 uncultured Oscillospiraceae bacterium
CCCAACGGAGGCCGCTTTTATTTTTGCGGCGGACGGCGGAAAATATAATCCGTAGATTTACAGCGCGAAATATGATATATTTAAATTTAAGATATATCAATTTAAAGCAGGTGATATCATTGCCGGAAAAAAGCTACCGTGAATTGAGGCGCGAACAGCTTGAGATACTTCTCCACCACGCCTCGGACTTTAAGCCAGCGCTGAAAACCAAGTTTGAAAACAGCGGCCTGTATATCGGCAGCGGCGCTTACGCCGTAATGCTTTTTTATCTGCCTGACGCCTTTACCTGGGACGAGACGGATTTTCAGGAAAAATGGGACATGCTCTACGGCGAGCTGCGGGACACGGTCTCCAACACGCTGCAGGCCAGATTTTTAAACCACACCGAGGTGATAGACTGCGCCGTCTGCTCCCTTATCTGCTTCCCGGATGTGGGAAAGGGCGGCGCGCTTCCGGATATTTCGGAGGAGCTTCCGCCCCTGGCCGACCGCGTCAGGAGCTTTTTCGCAGGCTCCGCCGGGGTGCGGGTCTCCGCGGCCATAAGCAGCCTGTATTTCGGCGTGCCCGGCATCAGGAGGGCGTGGGACGACGCCCGTTCCATAATGGCGTTTTCAAAATTTCTCACCGCGCCTCCGCCGGTGCTCACCCAGAAAATGCAGGAGGCGGAGCAGTGGCATATTGAGGAGAACGTCACTATGCGCAGATGGCTGGACAGGATAATGGACGGCATCCGGGACAGCAGGGAGGAGCAGATATACGAAAACGCGGAAAAATTTGTGGCCTTTATAACCAGCCAGCCCCCTTACGGAACGTATTTTTTCAATCTCCGCATACAGTTCTTTTTCAGCCACCTGATGTCGGCCCTGCTGGAATCAAACATGGCCCATATGGATTTCGTGGAGTCCATAAACCCTGTAATCGGCCTCACAATGGCCGGCAGCGAGCAGGAGTTCCGCAATCTGCTGTATAACTACCTCTATCACGTGTGGGATAATTACCGGGAGGTGACCCGGGGCTCGTCAATGGCGGAGATAACCATGATAAAGGAGTACATAGACGGCAATATCTCCGACGTGAATCTCAGCCTGTCCGCCGTGGCGGAAAAATTCGGCATCTCCGGGTCGTCCCTGGCCTACCATTTCAAAAAGCACTGGGACTATACCCCCACAGACTATATCGCCCGGCAGCGGACTGCAAACGCCCGCCATATTATCGCCTCCGGCCGCTGCTCCATCGAGGGGGCCGCCGCCGAGGCGGGATTCGGCAGCTACCTTACGATGCACCGGGCCTTTAAAAAATACTGCGGCGCCGCACCCGGCGCTTTCCGTCCTGAGAGGAAAAAGGGCGGGAAAACCAGATAAATATCATATTTTGAATTAACTATCTTATTTTGAATGATTGGCATTGGATTTAGCGCACTGATTATGAAATATTCAATAAATTTTGTCCATTGAAAGATATTTATGATAACTGTAAAATATATTTTGTTAGAATTGCGGCATTTTATTTCATACTTTTTTAATAATTGATTCTGTATGTAAGATTGCCGGTACTATCGAATATTTTATAGGAGGTATATCATGAAGAAAAGAATCACATCACTTCTGGCTCTCGTAATGATGCTTTGCCTCGTATGCTCCGTCTTTGCCGGCTGCGGCGGCAATGGCGGGACAGAAACGGAGACCGACGCGCCGGAGGTCACAGAGTCTGCGTCAGAGCCGACCGAAGCGCCCGAAGAGGAGCCTGCGGAGGCCCCGGAGGAGCCGTCCGGCGAAATCACAATGCCTCTCAGCGAGGAAGAGGTCACGTTCACCTGGTGGAATGCCATGAACCCCAACCTTGTCCAGTATCTGGACGATATGAACGACATCCTTGTATACCAGGAGATGGAAAAGCTCTCCAACGTCCACATCGACTGGGTGACGGTCTCCGCGGCCGTTGAGGGCGAGCAGTTTAATATTATGCTCTCCACCGAGGATTACACCGACATCTGCGGCAGCTCCATGTCCTCATACAGCGGAGGCGACGAGTCCGCGCTTGCCGACGGCGTAATCATCGACCTTACGGACCTTATGCCAGTAGATGCGCCGGATTATTGGTCCCTTATCACCAGCGACGAAGCAAACTTCAAGGAGCTTTCCACCTCCGAGAACAAGATAATCAGCTTTGACGTGGTATATTCCGATCCGGTGGCCGTTGACTTTGGGCCTCAGATCCGCCAGGATCTGCTGGACCAGCTCAGCATGGAAAAGCCCCAGACCTACGACGAGATGCACGACTTCCTTACGGCCTGCAAAAACGAGCTGGGCCTTGAGGGCGGCCTCCTGCTGCCGAAGCAGTCCGCCTCCTATCTCAACTATCTTGTTGCCGGCTTCGGCACCGCGGCCTATCTGAACGACGGTATGGGCGGCCTTACGGGCCCCTTCTATCAGGTGGACGGAAGCGTAAAGTTCGGCGCCCTTGAAAACGGCTTTAAGGATTACCTCGCCCTTATGAACCAGTGGTATTCCGAGGGGCTTATAAATAAGGATTATGTCTCTCTGGGCAACGGCTGGAACCCCGACCAGGACACCGTCTTAAACGGCGAAGCCGCCGTGTGGTTTGACGACCGCGGCAATATTGACAACTACAACAATAACGCCACTGTGGACGGCTTTAAGTGCGCAGGTACTTACGACCTTGTCCAAAACCCCGGCGACCAGCTCCATTTTGACGAGTACGGCTACACCGTCTCCATGAACAGCATCTATATCCTCTCGGTCTGCGAGCAGCCGGATATCGCCTGCCGGTATTTTAACTACCGCTACACCGAGGAGGGCGAGCTTCTCGGCAACTGGGGTGTAGAGGGCACCACCTTTGAGTACGGCGAGGACGGTGCGCCCCACTACACCGACCTTATAGTGAATAACGAGCTTTACGGCGCAGAATACGCCCTCCAGGTGTACTGCCTGTGGAGAGCGCCTATGCTCACCGACTGCACAAAGTTTGCCGATATCTACTCGGCCGACATAATCGAGGCCTCCGAGATATGGGCCTCCAACCGCGATAACAGCTACATGATCCCCAACGGCGTCAGCATGTCCAGCGAGGCCAGCGACGAGTATTCGGCGCTCCTGAGCGAGATAGCCACCTACTACTCCGAAATGGTGCCGAAGTTCATTACCGGCGAGGTGTCCCTGGATGAGTTCGACAGCTTTGTTGAGACTCTGGAGAGCATGGACATAAGCCGCTGCATTGAGCTGTGGCAGGAAGCGCTGGATATATACAACGCCAAATAAGCTCTCAGTAAGGATGCCCCTTATAAGCGGGCCGCGGCAGAGGATGCCGCGCTCCCGCCCAGGGCTGTACGGGGGTGCGGATAACCGCACCTCCGTACTTTTTGGACGGAGGCTTATACGAATACCACATTCCGATATGGAATTGAAGTTTATATGTAAATATGATAAGATACTATAAATAATTGTTTATATAAAATGTATTTTATCCAAATATGACCAAGGAGGAAAATTAATGGAAGACGAGAGAAAAAGCCGCTCATTCCACGGCTATGATATCATCTATCACAAGTCCCATCTTAAGTGCACCGAGCGCCCCGGCGACGACCCGGAGTGCGCCCGTACCTTTAACCCCGACCCCTCCTACCGCGAGGAGTATTTCAAAAAGGGCCAGGTACATAAGGACTACACCGTGCCCTGCGATTTTAAGATTATGTACAATGTGTCCGTCCCCATGCGCGACGGTGTGCATATCTACTGCGACATATATCTTCCCATCCGGGAGGAGAAGGTGCCCGGAATAGTTATCTGGACGCCCTTCGGAAAGGCCAAGGAGTTTATGGCGCCGCCTCCCCACTCCAAGACCTCCCTCAACATTGACGGCGCCGCCGAAAATGCCGACGAGGCCAACATCCAGGCTGAAATGGCCCGCATGTTCGGAAAAACCTCCCCCTGGTCCGTGCCCCACGGCCCCGACACTATTTTCTGGCTTGAAAACGGATACGCCATGATTATCTGCGACCCCCGTGGGGCCTGCAATTCCGAGGGTGACGGCGAGTATTTCGGCCGCGGCCAGGATTCCGACGATTTTTATGACGCTGTCCAGTGGCTCTCCACCCAGGACTGGTGCAACGGCAAGATGACCACCACCGGATGCTCCTGGCTTGCGATAAGCGGCTGGTATATGGCCGCAAAGCAGCCCCCCGCACTGGCCTGCATCGCCCCCTTTGAGGGCCATGGCAACATGTACCGTGACGAGTATGTACGCATGGGCATTATGGACGTGGGCTTTGCCCGGAATTATTACAGCCCCGGCAAGACCTGGCAGGAGGACATCCGCGAGATGATGCGCCGCCATCCGTACTACGACGCCTTCTGGGAGGATAAGAGGGCGCCCTTTGAGGATATAAAGTGCCCGGCTTACGTGCTGGCGGGCTACTTCAGCTATTATCATCCCCGGGGGACCTTTGAGGCTTTCAGGAAAATGGGCAGCAGGGAAAAGTGGCTCACAGTCCATGAGAGCAACAACGTGATGCTTATAAACGACCGTGATTTCGTCAAGGATTTGCTGAAATTCTTTGACCACTACTGCAAGGGCATAGATAACGGCTGGGAAAAGACGCCCAGATGCCGCGTATCGGTCCTTGACCCCACCTCCGGCAACATCGCTTACAGGCCCGAGGAGGACTGGCCTATTCCCCGCCGCGTCCGCACCGACCTCTATCTTGACGCCGCTTCCGGCACCATGAGCCTTGAAAAGCCCGAAAAGGAGAGTAGCGTTTCATATAACTGCGACGTTGAGCACAAGTTCTACGATTCCCAGCGGGAGTGCACCGAAAAGGACAGCAGCGAGGGCCGCGCCGAGTTCACCTACACCTTCCCGGAGGACACGGAGATAACCGGCGACATGAACCTCTACCTGTGGGTGGAGGCCGATGGCCATGACGATATGGATTTGTTTGTCAGGGCCATGATGTGCGATGAAAACGGTAAGTACCTGGGAGTCGGCGGCGAGCACAACTACGGCTACGCAGGACCCGATAACCGCCTCCGCGTGTCCCTCCGCGCACTGGACCCGGAGCGCTCTACCGAGGAATATCCGGAACAGTCGTTCCGGAAGCCCGAGAAGCTCTCCCCGGGGGAGATTGTCCCGGTTGTTATCCCGCTCTGGCCTACCGGCCTTAAGTTCCATAAGGGACAGCAGCTTAAGCTTGTTGTGGCGGGCTACGACTACTGCGGCCATCCGCTGCCCGGCGGCGAGGAGACCCGCTTAAAGCCCAATAATAAGGGCAGCCATATTATCCACACCGGCGGCAAATACGCGGCGCGCCTCAACGTGCCTGTAATTCCTGCCAGGTAACGAGTAAAGCAGCCGCCCTTTCCGTGTGAAAAGGCGGCTTGGACCCCTTAAGACGACAGGAGGAAAATGCTATGACTTTAGGCCAGCTTCCAATAGGCTCCAGAGTACGGGAGCCAAAAAGCGGAATGGTGTTTATTGTGGCCGCCCACGAGCACCCTGGCTATACCGGCACGACACTTTTCTGTGACCGGATAATCCGAAAAGGCTGCATCGACGCAATGGAGCCGGCCCACCAGGACCGTTGGGTTAAGGAGCTGGGGCTCAGCGACTACCGGCTCAGCAATATCCACCAGTGGCTCAATTCCGACAAGGCCGGCTGGTACACGAAGTCCTCACCGACAGACGAGCCGCCCACAGAGAATAAGATTAAGTCCGGCGTGCCCTACGCCGGGGACCCGGGCTTTCTCTCCGCGTTCTCCGAGGACTTTAAAAACGCCCTTGTGGAAAACGATATCCCCTGCGTCACCGGCTCCGGGGCGGAACAGAGGGCGGCTTCGGTAAAGGCGAAGGCCTATCTGCTCAGCGCAGACGAAATGGGCCTCAGGAGCTTTACGAATATCCCCGAGGGTACAAAAATGCCCCTTTTCAGGGATTTCAGGGCGCGCATCGGTCTGAAGCCCGCCGACCCGGCCGACTTCAATTTCCCCATGATGGACATAAACGAGACAAATCAGGAAATGGCCTGGTATTACTGGCTGAGAACGCCCCACAACGCAAAGCCCTGGTATAACGCCTACGTCCACTGCTCCGGCATGATCTCCTATCTTCAGGCCGCAAACGGCGATTTGGGAATACGCCCCGCCCTCCAGATATCGCCGGAAATTCCCGTATCGGACCAATGCGGCGACGGCTATATATACGACATTCTTCCGGGAGGTGAGGGGAAATGAAATTAGGCGAGCTTCGGATAGGCTCCAGAGTTCGGGAGGAAAAGAGCGGGCTTATATTTATGGTTGCCGCCCATGACCACCCGGGCTATCCTGGAACCCTCCTTGTGACCGACTCGGTTATAAATGAACACAGCTTCGACGCAAAGGAGCCGGAGGGCAGCGACGACAACAAAAAATACGGCCGCAATGCTTTCCCCGTATCAAACCTCTGCTCCTGGCTCAATTCCGATAAGGAGAGCTGGTACGCCCCCGCCCACGGGCAGGACGCGCCGCCGGCAGAGGAGAATGTTTTTGAGGCGCAGTACGCTTATCTTAATGAGCCGGGATTTCTCACAAGGCTTTCACAGGGCTTTAAATCGGCTGTGAAAACCTCCTCTGTGCCGTGCCTTGTCCCCGATAACGCCGGAGGCTGGAAGCTTACCCAATGTGAGCTGCTTGTCGCCGTCCCGAGCCTTACAGAGCTTGGCTTTAACACAAATTCCACGCCTGTGGAGGGGAGCCTTATACCTGTTTTCAAGGATTTGCGGGCGCGGCTTGCCGCCCCGGACGCCTCCGCACTGGGTATAGACGACAGAAATTACTGCCACACCGGCTGGAACTGGTGGTACTGGACAAGGACCCCGGACGTCACAAATGACTGCCTCGCCTGGTATATCCAGCCCGGCCTCGGCTACGGCAAAAACTGCGGCGAGTACCCCTGCTATGCCCAGACGGGAGTACGCCCTATGATGACGCTGGACGGCGGGGTTACGGTGCCGGAACAGCCGGACGAATACGGCATATGGCCGCTTTTAGTTTAAGGAGGCCCGGAAGATGGACTATAAATTTCCTATGTGGGACCAGCTCCGTCCCTTTGACCCGGAGCCCGATATGAACATAGCGCCCCGGTGCCCCTGCAAGAGCACCACATGCCCCCGTCACGGCTTCTGCGACGAGTGCAAAAAATTCCACGAAAAATACCAGGACCATCCGTCCACGTGTATGCGCCGGGAGCCGCCGAAGCCTCTGGGCGAGTAAAACTGAAACGGAATACCAATAAAATAAGACTACAGCTTCAGACTGATTTATCTGCAAGCTGCAGTCTTTTATTTTGCCGGCAAAAAAAGCGGCTCCGCCGCAGGCTACAGCCTTACGCTCACTTCACCGGTGCTGAGCGTCTTTATCTCGCCGGATTGGGTTTTCACCACCAGGCCGCAGTTTTCGTCGATATCCAGTGCCAGGGCGGTATCCGAGCCGCCGCTTCTGTCCTGTATCAGCACATTTTTACCCAAAACTATGGAGCGGCGCTTATATTCGGCGAAATAGGGCTTTTCCTCCAAATGCCTGTAATAGCTGTAAAAATTGTCGAGTATTCCGGCGGCAAGGCGGCATCTTAACCAGGGCGGACACTCCTTCTCAAAAACCGCTCCGGCAACCTGCCGCACATCCTCGGGAAAACCGCCCTCGGGCTCCCGGACGTTCACGCCTATGCCCACGACCGCGTACTGGAGCTTGCCGTTTTCCACGTCCATGGCCCCCTCGGTCAGGATGCCGCAGACCTTTTTCCCGGACACGAAAACGTCGTTTACCCATTTTATCCCGGCAGTTTCGCCGGAGACGCTCTCTATGGCCTCCGCCACGGCCACCGCCGCCGCGGTAGTTATAAAAAGGGACATCTCCACCGGAACCCTGGGCCGCAGCAGTATACTCATATAGAGGCCGGTGCCCCGGGGTGAGCAGAATTTCCTGCCAAGCCGCCCGCGGCCGGCGGTCTGGCTCTCGGCTATTACCGTAAAGCCCTCGCCGCGGTTTTCCGCCGCCGCGGCCTTTGCCGCGTCGTTTGTGGAGGTTACGGATTTCTTTATCTCAAGGCTGTAAAAATCGGTCCTGAGGAAATTTTTTATCCCCTGTGCCGATAAAATATCGGCGCCGTCAACCAGCATGTAGCCCCTGTTTGTGACGGCCTGTATCTCATAGCCCTCCACCCGCAGTGCGTTTACCGCCTTGCCGATTGCCGACCGGGAGACGGAAAGGCGCTTTGCCAGCGCCTCGCCGGATATGAAGCCGCCGCCGGAGATGAGATAGCCCAAAACGTCGTCCTTCAGCGCCATATCACATCACCGAGGCCTTTTCCAAATCCTCTTTCGTAAACGTCATAAGGTCGTCGCGGCTGGGATTTTCAAGCTGGGCCACTCTGTCGGACTGGACCGATACGGCGTTTTCAAACATATTCCGCACGTCTCTGCCGTTGCCGAAATTTTCGTCCCGCTGCTCGTACATGTCTGAAAACAGCTTTTTCGCGTATTCCTTTCCGTCCTCCGATATGACGTACTGGTTTTTTTCGCACTGGCCGGTGAAAATCTGCATAAGCTCCTCGCCGTTATAGTCCTCGAAAATAAAATACCTGTTAAACCGGGACTCGAGGCCGGGGTTTGAGGATATGAAGTTCTCCATCAAATCCTCATAGCCGGCGACTATCACCACAAGGTCGTTCCGGTTGTCCTCCATGGCTTTTAAAAGCGTCTCTATAGCCTCGCGGCCGAAGTCGTTCCCGCTGTCGCCGGCGTTGGCAAGGGAATAGGCCTCGTCGATAAAGAGCACGCCGCCTATGGCGCTTTTTATCACCTCGCCGGTCTTTATGGCCGTCTGGCCTACGTAGCCCGCCACAAGCCCGGATCTGTCCACCTCCACTATCTGTCCCTTGGACAGCACGCCTATGGCGTAGTAGAGCTGGGCGATAAGCCGGGCCACCGTGGTTTTGCCGGTGCCGGGGTTTCCCATGAACACAAGATGCAGGGACATGGGGGGTACGGTCAGGCCGTTTTCCTCCCGGAGCCTGCGCACCTTCATAAGATTTATAAGGCTTTTTACATTTTCCTTTATTTTCGCAAGGCCCACAAGGCTGTCAAGCTCCGCCATAAGCTGGTCAAGGTCCGGTTTTTCCTCCGCCTGGTCCGCTTTTTCTTCAGTTTCCGGAAGCTTTGTCTCGCTCACAAGCTGATTTGCGGCGCTCTCGGCGGAATTCAGGATATCCGCGAAATCCCCCAGCTCGTCCAGATAAGACCTGGGTTTTTGGGTAACATAATCTTTGGGGTCTATCCCGCCGGTTTTGCCCTCCGCTGCGCAGGCCCGGGAGAGCTTTTCCTTAAGCTCCGTTATAAAATCCGCCTCGGCCATGGACACGTCGCTATCCAGCGCCGCTATATACATGAGCATGTTGGTGAGGACCCTTATAAATATTTTGGCCCCGTTTGTGCCGCGGCTCTTGTCGCGCTCTGCAAGCTCTTTAAAAAAGGCGGGCACCTCCACCTCGGCGCCGGAGCACACCGTGGAGGTAAGCTCCCAATACAAAAACGCCGGTTTTTTCTGTCCCGGCGAGTAAAATTCGTTTATCGCCTCGGCGCAGCCCTCGCTTACAGAGCCGGTCCTTGCCCACAGGCCGATGGCGCAGCTTCGCATAAATTCGTCGGCCTCGGCGGCCATGGAGCTGCCGCCGGCGCTGCGGTAAAAGGCGTTCATATTTTTTATATAGCACTTGTGAAGCTCAGCGGGACTGAGCTTTACGATATCGGACATGCCTGCCCTCGCCCCCAATTCAAATATCTGTACCGTATTTTCTCAAAATGTTTCCGGCCACCTCGCCTCTTGATATCCGCATATCCATGGCCTGCTTTTCTATATGCCGGTGGGCCTGGGCCTCGGTCATGCCCTCGGTGTATATCAGCATACATTTTGCCCTGTCCACAAGCTTCATCTCGTCAAGCTTCGTTTTCAGCTTTATGTTTTCCTTTTCCAGGTTTCTCATTCTGCATCCCGAGGCGTAGGCGAAATTCACGGCGTCCCGGAAATCAGCCCGGCTGATGGGCTTTGCGTGTATAAAAACTCCGACCTCGCCAAGCTCCTGCCAGATGGTGTTTATGTAATCCTTCTTCACAAGGAAGAGTATGCCCGCGTAGCAGGCCGCCGCCGTCTCCCTGCACACGCTGGCGCCGAACTCGTCGCTGAGAGGGGCGTTTATCACTATAACGTCGTATTTTTCCGCTTTCGCCGCTTTTTTCAGCTCCGCTCCGCTCTGAACCACGAGAATCTGATCCTCCGGCTCAATCTCCCTGAGTATGCCGGAGAAAAGCTCGCCGCCGCTCTCGGTGCCGGAGGCCACCAATATTCGTTTCAAGGGCTGTTCACCTCGCCGCCTCAGCATCCATACACATATATTAAATATTTTACCACAGGCTCATTAATTTGTGAAGAATAAAATTGGGCCCCGGGACGGCATAAAAAGCATTTTACATGGATATTACATTTTATATGAATTTAACTTTTTCGTCGTTTCTGATTTTACAGTTATATCCTATGATAAATAATAGATACATAAGAAACCCGGCGGTGGCGATAGTGGGGTGCCGTCAGGCGGAGCCTCTGGACCAGGCGGTAAACAAGCTGAGAGAGCAGTTTCACAGCAGGCACATAGTCCGGCTTCAGCGCAGCGAGTGCACCGTAGAGCCGGGATTTATCCACTCCGACCTTATGACGGACCTCGGCCGCGTGGCCGGCCACTGCTCAAATATAGCCGGCTGCGTCATAGAGATGTCCCACAGCAGCCTGGAGCTGCATGAGTATCTGAGGGATACAAAGGCCGAGGACCCGGAATTTAACGAAAATTACAGGGCCTTCAGGGAAAAATACAGAGTGTAGCCCACCTGGTTTTCCGCCGCTGAGTACAGTGCTGTACTCAGCGGCGTCAGTCTGTCAAGGCATCTTTTTG
>CAZBUH010000071.1:0-10902 GCA_964495095.1 uncultured Oscillospiraceae bacterium
CAGGACTGCACCACCTCTTACATAAATACTTCCTTTAGACCAAGCAGGGAAATGCGCAGGGCGGTTTTTACGGGTGGCGCAGCGTTGGGCTACGCTTGAGCCAGGTCTCGTATGTGTCCTGCATCACCGTGGCTCCGTAGTATTCCAGAATGCGGAATGAAAACAGCAGGTGGAAAACGGTTTCCGTGTCGCTGAGGTCGAGGCTTATAAGGTCGTTTATCTTGTCCAGCCTTTTTGCGACGGTGTTGCGGTGGATTGACAGGGACGCCGCCGCCTCACCGACGGATTTGCGGCAGACAAGATAGGCGTGCAGCGTCTCCAAAAGCTCAGTGCCGTTTTTCCTGTCGTAGGATTCAAGCTTTGTCACCGCCGAGTGGCAACACTGGAGCAAATCCACTTTGTCCGAGCAGACCTCCAAGCAGTGGTAAATTGAATAGCTGTCGTAGTGAAAGAGCGTCTCCTTGCTCTGGAGCAGCAGGCCGAGCTGCAGCGCTTTTGCGGCCTGCCAGTGCCGCTGGGCGATATTGCGGACGTGATAGGCAAGCTTGCTCACGCCCGCCACAAGTCTTTTTTCACGGAGAAAATCCTGTATTTCCGACAGGATAAGGGCGTCCCTTTGCCGTCTGGTCGAATACGTGTATGATAAGCTCCACCTGCTCGCCGTACTGGAACACGGTGGCATCAGGAAAGCGCTCCTGCAGCGAGGCGCATATCTGGTTTAATTCCAGATAGTCCCCGTCGCCGCCAAGAGGGCGGTTGGGCTGAACGGTCAGCACCCTGTAGGGCGTATTAAGACGCCAGCGGAAGCGGCGGCAGCGGTCCATTATCTGCTGCTCGTCGGTTATAACGCCGCTTAAAAGGTCGGATATGAAAAATTCCAGCATATTTTCCGGGTATTCGGAATAATGCAGCTCTTTCTGCATTTTCAGGCAGCAGAAGTCGGTGAGGGCACGGATGACGTCCAGCTCGTCCTCCGTGGGGATGCCGCCGTGACAGGGGCACAGCAGATATCCGATAAGCTTACCGCCGCCGGATATGGCTGAATGCACCACTGTAAGGCCAGTGCCGTCCGTGCTGAGGACGGGGCCGCCCCTCCTCTGTGACGACTGGTAAAGCTCGAGATTTACGATATCCAGAGGTATGCAGCGCTCCCGGGATATCTGCTGCCACCGGGGGTCGTTTATCTCCAGCTCGTCAGTTATGGCCAGCACCTGGTATGTGAGGTCTGCCAGCACCAGCGGGCTTTTCACAGCGGCTCTGGCCATATCAAGCAGCTCCTGAAGGCTGGTGCAGGAGAAAAAAGTGTGGAATACTTCATTTACCCCGGGCATGGCGCACTACCTCCCTTATGCAGTGTCCACATTATAGCAAAAAAACCGCGGGATTCACAGCTTTTTACACCGAATTTCAAAAACGGTGTGCACCGGTGACTTTACGGGGAAATAAAGCCTGAGTATAATCAAAGCAAAACTAAAAAGGGGAGTTACCTATGGCCTATACCTATTCTGATTATCTCAGGATGCATGAAGAAAAAAAGACCGACGTACAGGGCTGCCTCAGCCATATAAAATCCGGCGACAATATATGCGTTGCAAAGGACTGCAACGAGCCCCAGACCATCTACAGAGCTCTGCACACCATAGCCGGCAGAGTGGAGAACGTGACCGTATTGAAGGGGCGCTCCAGCGATTTCGGCTTTCTGCAGAACGACGGTATTAGGGGGCATTTTCTCACCCAGTCGGCGTTTTTCAGCCCCGGCTGGCAGGCCGCCTTTGAAAAGGGCAACTGCACCTTTGTCCCCAACGATCTGCCGGATCAGCCCGTCTGGTACAACGCGGCGTACCCAAGAAACGTATACATCTCCGCCGTTACTCCTATGGACGAAAACGGCAATTTCCAGGTAAACCTGTCCCAGATGTGGGAAAAGGATATAGCCCCGCTGTCCTGCGAAAGGGTAATCCTTGAGGTGAACAAAAACCTGCAGACCGTCCGGGGCGGCGTGGAGATAAATATAAAGGACGTCACGGCTCTCTGCGAGGCGGAGTATGAAATCTATTCCATACCCGACGCCCCATCCAGCGAGACAGACAACACAATAGGCCGGTATGTGGCGGAGCTTGTAAACGACGGGGACACCATACAACTCGGCATCGGCTCCCTGCCAAACGCCTGCGTCCGGAATCTGATGGACAAAAAGGATTTGGGCATACACTCCGAGATGTTCACAAAACCTTATGGGCCAGATGGTGGAAAGGGGAGTTATCACCGGCGCCAGAAAGAATATAAATAAGGGCGAGCACACCTTCTGCTTTGCCGGCGGCACCCAGTACCTTTTCGATTTCCTGTACAGGGACCCAAATGTGCACATACGCCCCGCAAGCTATGTGACGGACCCTTTCGTTATACGCTCAAACGACAATATGGTGTCCATAAACTCCATTATGGAGATAGACCTTACAGGCCAGGTCTGCTCGGAGACGATAGGCACACGCCAGTATTCCGGCCCGGGCGGGGCCTTTGACTTCGCCTATGGCGCGGCCCACTCCAGGAGCGGCAGGAGCATACTTATTATTTACTCCGCCACCAGCAGCGGCATGTCCAAAATAAAGCCGATACTCACACCGGGGACCGCCGTCACCATACCCAGGACGTATGTGGATATTGTGGTGACAGAATACGGGGTGGCACGTATGCGCGGCCGCACGGTGGCCGACAGGGTAAAAAACCTTATCGCCATAGCCCACCTGGACTGCCGTGAGGAACTCATGAGAGAGGCCAGGAAATTAAATTATATCGTCTGACAGCGGGCGAAGATAACAGGGGAGTCGGATATTTTCCGCCTCCCCTGTTTTGTAAAACCTAACCGTAAATTTCGAGCAATCCGTCAATAAGCTCCAGCGTCCTGCCGCCGGCCTGAGCCATATCGAGGTGCGCAAGCGTCTCCGTAACCTCCGAATTTTCCGCGGATATCCGAAAAACCGCCGTATCTTCACTTGCGGGCATCGTGGCCTGGAGAATAAAATAACCGTCCGATATACTCGCGGAGAGCCGGCTGCTGTCGAATACACGCTCCACCCGAAGGCCCACGGCCTCTCTCATAATCTCATCCTGAACGCTGAGGCTATTGCAGTAGTATCGCGCGATTATGTACGGCTCATTGAGCCGCCACTCCAGAACGCAGTCGTTTGTGTACAATCCGCCCTCATGGCTGCGGTCAACACTGCGCATTATTGCCGGCTTTCCGTTCAAAAGCCTGTCCATGAAATCCACAGCCCGTTCCGTATAGAGCTCTGAACCGTAAGTGATGATGTCTCCCTCCGTAACCTCCGAGGCGCTGCAACAGCCGTCCTGGGAGGCTGGGGAAATATCCCCGTGGGCATCGCAAAACCGGGACAATAGCTCCGGAAAGGCGATATATCCTGACGGCCCGAAAACATCGTCTATGACGGAGCGATTCCACCTCATCCCTTTGCGCTTCATTTCATGGAGCTGTGAAGCCGGGTCTGAGAGGTAATACTCATAGTCAGTGCAGCGAAGGAACAGGACGTATTCACCTTTTGAGACCGCCGAATTTTTCACATCCGCGTCTTTTCCAAACCCTATGTATTCCAGCACGGTTATAGTTTCATTTTCCGCGTTGGGGTCGGAGGATTCCGTCACGCTGAAAAACTGCTCAAGGTAGTATGCGTTAAAGTCAAGCTCCGTGCCGTATATTTCTGTGAAGCCGTCGCCCCTCGCGACAACGCCGCCGGAGCCCGCGTACTCCGCCCGGCAAATGACAGTGTAATTACTCAAAATTTCGCTGGCGTAAACTGTTCCGGCATTCTCCGGCGGGCTTTCGCAGGAGGACAGCGCAAGGGAAAGGGCGGCGGCCGCCGCGCAGGCAAGGAGCCTGTTTCCCGCTCTCATCGGGCTAAAGCGGTGGAAGAGATAAAGCTGCCGGTTTCCGTAGCGCTGATATTTTTATGTAAGTTCCGCATTTCGTTTCCGTCCCATCTGTCCGTTAATTTGTATATATCATATACTAAATTCGGATTTGCGTCAACAAAATAGATGGATATTTCCTACAAAATAAGCGTATGGCACGAGAAAAATTGTGCAAAAGGCAAAATGGCGAAAAGCCAGCGGAAACGGCAGAGCAGATATACAAAAGCACCCCCCGGCACGGGTATACCGTGCCGGGGGTACTTCAAGGTCTTGCCCGATTTTTTTATCTCTGGAGGTAGCGGTCATAGGCGGCCTGATAGACCTGCTCTATGGTCCTCACGCCCATGTCCTCCTGCTGCTTGAGGAAGTTATCGAAATCCTCCTCCGCGGAGAGCTCGCCTGTGATGAATTTTACGGCGCTCTCGGAGAGAAGCGTCATGATATCTCCCAGGAGAGGGGTGACGGTCTCGGTCTCCTCGGCGTTGAGGGAGACGGAGTCCGGAAGAGCGTATTCGTTATCCTTGTTCTCAGTCCAGAGACCGTCGCGGATGGAGAGGGTCCAGTCGGAGTAGTTGGTGGCGTCGAAGGTGGTGCCGAAGTTGGGATAGGCGGCCACGTCCGTGAGATAGAGGGACTGGGTGACCTGGGTGGTCATGCCCTCGGAGTTGTTGGTGATAAGCTCTGTGTAAACAGGCTCCCCGTCTACCATCTCATAAGTCTCGCCCTCGATGCCCCAGTTGAGAAGGAAAGCGCCCTCGTCGCTGAAGCGGTAGTCGAACACCTGGAGAAGGAGATCAATGTCCTCCGAGTTGGTGGTGAAGCACCATGTGCAGTTTGTGCGGATGGTTTTGCCGTAGTCGCCGGAAACGTGGTGGGTGTCGCCCTTGTTCATAACAGGGAACTTCGCGGCCACGAATTCGTAGTTCTGCTCTTTTGCGACGGCGAGCTGGGATTCAACGCTCTCGGCGAAGGTCGGGAACGCGCTGACGCCGCCCTTGGCCAGATCGTCAGTGGTGATGGTCCAGCCGGAGAGGGTGAAGAAGTCCTGCATGATAAGGCCCTCGGAATACCACTTTGCCATTGTGGAGACATAGTCTCTGTATTCCTCCATAGCGGTGCCCCAGTGCACAGTGCCATCCTTGACCATAAGAGGATAGGCGGCGGTGGGGGAGGTGGCGAAGAAGCCGCTTGTCCCGAAACCGGCGCTCCACTCGCCGTATCTGGCGTCGCCGCAGGGCATGAGCCACAATCCGCCGCCGTATTCGGTGCTCATGGCCTTGAGGACGTCGTAGTACTCGTCCCATGTCTCGGGGACTTCAAGCTCAAGGGCCTCAAACCAGTCGGAGCGGAACACAACGCCGTTTGAACTGGGATTTCCGCCCTCGTAGCAGTTTGGGATTATGAGTATATTGCCGTCGTCGGTCTTGACGCTCTTTAAGGTGTCGTTGTCCTGATTAAGGAAGTACCAGAAGTTCGGCATCACGTCGATATGCTCCATAAGGTCTATGATAACGCCGTCGGCAAGGGCCTGGGAAGCGCCGCCGGTGTAGTTGGAGGACAGGTTGCACATGGCGTCCGGGTATTCGCCGGTGGTGACAATTATGCCGTACTGCTCGCCGATGACATTGCCGGGCAGAGAGGTAAACTCAATGGTAACGCCGGTGCGCTCCTGAATTACCTGCCAGGTGAGGTTTTCGTTCATGTCGGAGAAATACTGGACCGCGTTGGGGTTTACGGGTACGGTCGCAGTATAGATGACCTCGTCGGTGGTGAGCGGAAGGGTGTAGTCGTATTTTGCAATCTCGCCCCCTGACGGCTCCTGAGAGTGAGATTCAGAGTCATCGGGCTGCGCCTCCGGCTCGTTGGACGGCGCTTCGGTGGACTGAGGCGCGTCAGTGGCCGGAGCCTCGGTGGATTCCTGCTCAGGTTCGCTGCCGCAGGCCGCCAGGGCCAGAAGCAGCACCAATGCGAGAAGCAGGCTTATGATCCTTGTACTTTTACTTTTCATATTTTTTCCTCCTGTATTATATTTTGAAAATGGATTATTTCAAATTGATAAGACTGGGGTCATCGTGTCCCGGATAGATAAGGCTGCCGCAGCCGGTGCAGTCGGTGTACTCCTTCGGCCTTTGACATGTCTGGGGGTGGGACGGCGAGTGGTGGTGTATACACTCCGCGCAGAAGCCGAAGCTGGGGCAGGTTTTGTTAAAGCATACGCAGTTGGGATTATAGCGTATATCCTTGGACACGTTGCAGTACCTGGATTTTGGCTTTATTATGCAGACGCCGTTTTCGTCGGGGTCCTTTTCAAGCTCCAGCCCGCTGTCAAGATTGAGAAGCGGGCGTATGCCGCTTATGTCGCAGGCTTTGCGGTTTGAAAAGCCAAGGTAGTGGACGGCACCGTGGCGCCCGCCGACGTCGCGGCATACGCCGCTTACCGTTTCAAAGCGCATATGGGGCGGCATTACGATGTCCTCCCAGTTTTCGGCGGCCGGGGTGCGTACCCAGTAGTTAAAATCGGAGTATCTGAACCGCAGGTCCTCAAACAGCTTGAGCAGAGAGCCGAGAGAGGTCTCCACACCGGCGGTAAAGCCCAATTCGTCCATACTGGGGATAAAGACCTTCATTTTTTCCGTTGTAACCCGTACCTTGCCCTCGGCCTCCGTTACGGCGCAGGGCACGTCCACTTCCTTTAACGCTCTTATAAAGGTTTTGGAGAAGCCGGACAAAAAGCCGTTTTGGGTGTCGTCCTTCATAGGCTCCGTGGGAAGCTCGAAGCCGTAATTCGGCTGCATTGACATCTCCGGCGGCCTGTCGCATTCAGTCTGGGGCTTATACCAGCCGGAACGCTCGGCGTTCAGCCACTGGTGGAGGTTGCTGGTGGGGTAGTCGTTGCTTCCGGAGGTTTTCCGGCAGTCCATGGGGTTATCCGGCTCCGCGGAATCAAAGCACATGTAGCTTACGTTAGTGTCAGTTATAAGGGTGGTGGTGTTCGCCGCGTAGTGGTCGTGGGCGGCTACAAAGAAAACGGTATCCTTTGCCGAGTCCTTTACCCTGTCGCCGGGATAGAGGTCCTTAAGCTTCATTCTGCCGCCTCCTTTCCGCCCAGAACATACACGTCGGTGCGCTTGTCGGACACCCGGGCGCTGTCGTCCAGATTCAGGACGCACCGCACGCCCAGACGGCCGTTATTGGCGTATGTATAGCTGGTGATGAATGTAGTCGAGTAGTATCTTACGAGAAATGAATTGTACTCGTGGGGAGTACGCAGCCAGTACCAAAAGCTGCCGCCGGGGATAAAGGGCATAAAGTGGTGCACCGGCTTCCAGTCCGCCGCCTCGATAACCTGGGGCGTGAGGAGCGCCAGCGCCGCCCGGAAGTCGTCAAATATGGGGAAGCGCTCTCCCTCGTAGGGGTCGTCGTCCTCCGGTACGCCCATCTCGGCGGAGCTGGGCAGAAACACCCTTGCCCTCAGCCGCGCCGCCTCGCCGCCGCCCTCGGGCAGCTTGCGGAAATACGGTACTTCCACCTCCATAAGGTGTTCCATAAAGTAGTCGGAAAAGCCGGTGAGAAAGCCCGGCTTATCCGCATAGGAGTTTTCGCCGTAGCGGACGGACTCCCGGACGGGCGGCTCGTCCATGCCGCTCTGGGGCTTATACCAGTTCGGGCCGGAGGCGTTGAGCCACTGGTGTATGTTGCTCTCGCCGTAATCGTTGTTTCCGAATTCCTTCATGTTCCCGGCGCCGGGACTTTTGGGACGCCGGCCCTCGGCGGCGTCGTAGCACATCTGGCCCACAATACAGTCAGAGATAAGCGTCACTCCGCCGTAACCGGGATGGCCCCTGGCGGCTACGAGAAAGCGCATGTCGTTTTCTCCGCTGTCCATGACCCGCGTTCCTATGGGCAAATCTTTCAGCAGCATTGGCATATTTCCTTTCTCAGGCTTCACAGCCTGTAAAAATAAGGCACGAATCGTACCGGCCGCCGGTGTGTATCACGCAGCGGCTTTTAAAATGCGGGGCCGGGAGCTCGTAGCCGGGCAGGGCCGGGGGTACAAGGTCGTGGCCCGCCACTACAACCTCAAGGATTTCTCCACGGTGGAAGAGCATGGCCGTGGGCCAGATCGGTATATCAACGGGCACAATCTCGCCGGGCCGCAGTTTTTCTTCCCGCTCGTGGGTGTGGAAGGGGGAGCAGGGGGTGGACTTTTCCGCGTCCAGCGCCCGGTGGGAGGCCCGAAGAACCCCACTGGGCCCCGGGTACATATGCGATAAGCAGTTGTGGAAAACCTGTTTTCCGCCGCTGTCCAGCTTGCAGACAAGCACGTTTATATCCAGGTCGTCGCCGCCGTCAGCCTCAACCCACAGCCGCAGGCTGAGATTTCCGGCGAGCTCCGTCTCGTTTTCCATCCTGTATGTAAAGGAAACGCTGCTTTTGTTGTCGCCTCCGTCGTACTCCGTTTTTTCGGCACCCTCAATGGGCTTTTCGGACATTGCCATGATGCCGGCGTCGAGATAGAGCCGGCGCTCCCGCATCCTCTCCGGCGGGAAGCTTGTCTCGGCGCGCTCCGGGATATCCGTGCCCCCGGGGTCCAGCACCGACATCCTGACTCTGGGGGTGGCCTCCCAGCCGTTTTCGATGCCCTTCAGATACCGGTCGAAAAAGCGCTTTAAATCGGCGCGGCTGACGGCGGAGTAATAGTCCGGCCACTCCTGGCCGGCGTGCACGCGCAGCCATTTTTCCCTGGAGGAGAGCCGGTTAAAGGCCGTGAAAGTGCCGTGGGTATGGCAACCGTTTGTGTAGCTTGCCACCACGTAGGCGGGTATTTCTATTTTTTCAATATCCGGTATTTTTGAACGCCAGTAGTCGTTCATAAGGGGGTATTTCAGAAGCATGGCGTCTATGTCCTCGCACAGCCCGTCCCCGTAGGAGCGTGTGGCGTCCTCACCGAAAATATTGGGGCGCGGAATGCCGCCCTTTACATATTCCTCCCGATATAGGTCGGCGTGGCCCTCCCATGGGGCGATGCACTTTAAGTGGGGAGGTCTTTCGGTCGCCGCAAACCACTGGACCATGGCGTACCAGGAATTGCCGGACATGCCGACATTTCCGCTGCACCAGTCCTGTGTGGCAAGCCACTCGATGCCGTCATAGATGTCCAGAGCGTCCTGGGGGCCGAACATCTGGACGTTTCCCTCGGACATGTAGGCCCCTCTCGGGTCCACCTCCACCACCGCGTAGTCCAGATGGCACCAGTGTGCCGGATCCGCCGACTCCCAGCCCTGCAGGCCGGAGAGGGCGCTTTTTGGTATGCCCATCCTGTTGGGGAAGCCGTCCAGCATATCCGCCATGCCCCGGCGCCCGGCGGGGCCCCAGCAGAGGATGGCGGGAATCTTCCCGGCGCCCTCCCGGCGGAAAATATCGCAGTAGATTTTCGTCCCGTCACGCAGGGGGATTTCCACATCCCTGTCCCAGCGTATATCGCAGGGCAGGGGCAGCGTCCCCGGCTCCTTGGTCCAGCCCTTTGCCAAAACCCGGCTCTCCTGCACAAAACCGGGGTAATTGCACCTGGGGCTGTTCAGCGGAGGCATTTTTTTGTAGATTACCTCTATATCTCCGTAGCGCTCGTTAAGCATAGTATCTCCTGTTGATAAAAAGTTTTATTAGTTAGCTAGCTATATTTAATCACATAACGTCATTTTTGTCAACAGTCAAAAAACTATATTTTAAAGCGCCCCAATGATGTGAAATAGTTTAGGTGTTTGACAAAACTGACCTGCTGCGGGTATAATGTCAGAGTAAAACATACAGAAAGGCTGAGCCTGTTGATGGACGCCACATACGAACAATTTTTTCAGATGATAAGAGTCCATACATATGTTATGGAAAAGCTTTTTGCGCATTACGGTATAAGCCTGGGGCGTTCCGCCGCCCTGGGCACCCTTGATGAATACGGCCCTATGCCCCAGAAAGAGCTGACCCAGAGGCAGTATGTTTCCAGCGCGACAATGAGCGTGATGCTGGGGCGTATGGAAAAGGAGGGGCTTGTGCGCCGGGAAAAGCTGGCGGACAATGCAAAGGAGAACATGGTATACCTCACGGAGAAAGGCACGGATTATATAAACAGGATGAATACAGTTACGAGCAGTATGCCGGAGGAGGTTTTCGCCGGTATAAGCCCGGAGGACATGGAGGCTGCGGTGCGGATATTCAGCGCCATAAGGGAAAACCATCTGGCCCTGCTGGAAAAGCGGCTCCCATTGGAGGATAAGGAAATATGAAAACAGCCCGCCGCAGGATATTCCTGCGGCGGGCTGTGTTGACAAGCTAAAATGCCCACGCTGATTTTATTACAGCGTGGGCATTTTTTAAAATACTTTAATTTTCCGGCACCGCGGGGAGGCTGTCGAAGCCCTTCTGAAGCTCCTCGTCGGTGGGGATATAGTCGCTCATTTCTCCGTCGTTAAACTGCTGGTAGGCCACCATGTCGAAATAGCCGGTGCCGGTGAGGCCGAACACTATTGTCTTTTCCTCGCCTGTCTCCCTGCACTTTAGCGCCTCGTCTATAGCGACGCGGATGGCGTGAGAGGATTCCGGCGCGGGAAGGATGCCCTCAATGCGGGCAAACTGCTCCGCTGCGGCGAAAACAGCGGTCTGCTCAACGGTGCAGGCCTCCATATAGCCGTCGTGGTAGAGCTGGGAGAGGATCGGACTCATGCCGTGATACCGCAGGCCGCCGGCGTGGTTGGGCGAGGGGATGAAGCCGGAGCCGAGGGTGTACATTTTGGCCAGGGGGCAGACCTTGCCGGTGTCGCAGAAATCGTATGCGAATTTGCCTCTTGTAAAGCTGGGGCAGGAGGCGGGCTCTACGGCGATGATGCGGTAATCGGCCTCGCCACGGAGCTTTTCGCCCATGAATGGGGAGATGAGGCCGCCCAGGTTGGAGCCGCCGCCGGCGCAGCCTATGATTATGTC
>CAZBUH010000072.1:0-10899 GCA_964495095.1 uncultured Oscillospiraceae bacterium
ATATCACAAACGCGCAGCGTTTTGCGGTATATTGGCATCGTTCGCGGTTCCGCCCGGGGGGCGGGAGCGAATCGCGCCATAAAAATGTATAATATCCGCTTTGCGGTTATTATACAATAAAATAAAAATAACCTCTACCCATTTTTTGAAGTATGTGATAGAATACACTATATAAAATTAGGGGAGGTGTGCGTCGGATGAAGAAAAAGATACGGTTTACGGCGGCGCTGCTTGCCCTTTCCTGCGCCGTGTCCATGCTGACGGGCTGTATAGGCCGTTCCACGGACAACATGTACGCGCTGCCCCAGGCAACTGAGGAATATGTACAGCTCCAGAAGATAATCGACGGGATAATATCCGGCGGGGCCGAGTACAGCGCGCCCTCCTCCGGCTCCCACCGTCAATCGGTTCAGCTTGTGGATTTAAACGGCAACGGCGTCAGCGAGGCCATCGCGTTTTTCCGGGTGCCGGAGACAAGGCCCCTGAGGATATATATTTTCAGCATGGCGGATGATTCCTATGAAAATGTGGCCGTCATAGATGGGGACGGCACGGCCATAGACAGCATTAACTACGCGGATATGGATAACGACGGCGTTATGGAGCTTATAGTGGGCTGGCAGATGTCCGCGGAGCTGCGTATGCTGTCGGTGTATTCGATAAAGGATTTCCAGACCGCATCCCTTGTCCTGACGGATTATACTGAGTACGCAGTTGAGGACCTGGACGGGGACGGAGCCAGCGAGGTTTTCGTAATAAGAGGCGGCGTATCCGGCTCCAACGGGCAGGTGGAGAGGTACACTCTCGCCTCCGACGGGGAGGTAGTAAGCAGCGCCGCCATGCTCTCCGGCGGCATGGAGAGTATTTCCAGAGTCCGTTCCGGCGGCCTTGAGGGCGGCGGCAAGGGGCTTTTTGTAGAGGGATATTACGGCGGGACAAGTATCATAACAGATGTTTTCGCCTGCGAGGAGGGGACGCTCCTGAATATCTCCGCCGGAGGCAGCGGCGTGAGCACAAGGACGGTGCGGAGCTACACGGTATACTCTCAGGACGTAAATCAGGACGGCGTTATGGACGTGCCGGCGCCAAGGGAGCTGGCATCCCAGAGCGATACGATTTACTGGGCCATCGACTGGTATAATTACAGCGCCTCCGGGAAGCGGGAAAAGCAGTTTACCACGTTCCACAATTACTCTGACGGCTGGTATTTCGAGATACCGGAGGAGTGGGGCAAAAATGTGACGGTGCGCCGTGAGGACAGCGTTTCCGGTCAGCGTGAGCTTGTGTTTTCAATATGGGACTCCAGGAAGAAAACCGCCGAGGATTTTCTTGAAATTTACACCGTGTCCAGCGGCAAAAGCGGCAGGGACGGCAGGATAGAGATATTTACCGACAGCAGCGGCGTTATATACGAGGCCAGAATACCGGAGAGCAATGTGGATTTCCAGGTGACGGAGGAGACGGTGCGGAAGAATTTCCACATTATATATAATGAATGGATAAGCGGAGAAACTTGAGTTACTTGACAGTGGGGGGTAGAAAGGTGAGAAAGGTACTTGTACTTGAGGATGAGGCAAGCATCCGAAGCTTTGTTGTAATAAACCTTAGGCGCTCAGGCTACGAGCCGGTGGAGGCGGCCACAGGTGAGGAGGCTTTCCGGCAGATAGAGGCAAACCCTGATATAAAGGTGGCGCTCCTGGACATAATGCTGCCCGATATGGACGGCTTTGAGGTGTGCCGCAGGATAAGGGCCTCCGGCTCAAGAATGGGCATAATCATGCTGTCAGCCAGAACCCAGGAGATGGACAAGGTCACAGGGCTTATGACCGGCGCCGACGACTACGTTACGAAGCCCTTTTCTCCGGCGGAGCTTATGGCCCGCATAGACGCGCTGTACCGCAGGGCCGGCGGCGAGGAGGAGACGGCGGGGGAGATACGCCAGGGCCCATTCCGGCTTAACACGCGGAACAGGACGCTGGAGAAAAACGGCCAGCGCATAAAGCTCACCCAGGTGGAGTACTCCATCATGAAAATGTTTATGGATAACCCGGGAAAGGCGCTGTCCAGGGAGGATATACTGAATACCGTCTGGGGCCGCGACTATTTTGGGGAGCTTAAAATAGTGGATGTGAATATCCGGCGGCTGCGGATAAAAATAGAGGACGACTCCACAAACCCCAGCTACATAACAACTGTCTGGGGATACGGCTACAAATGGGGATTTTGAGCCGGATCAAATAATAAGCGGCCTGGAGGTGAAAAAGTGATCCACGGTTTAAAACAGCGCTGGCTTATAAACAGCCTTGTGGTGGTGATCATAGTGGTAATAGTGGCCGTGAGCGCTTTTTCGATCGCTATTTCCAATTACTACTACAGCAGCATGGAGACTGGCCTTAAAAACAAGGCCAGAACGGCCGCCGATTTTTTTGCAAACTACATCACAAAGACATATGCGGAGTTTTACGAGAGCGCCTATAAATACACCGAGTCCTTTGACGAGAGCGACAGGCTGGAGCTTCAGTTTATAAACACCGAGGGGAAGGTGGAGATATCCACCTACGGCATAACTGCGGGAACATCCCCGGGGACCACGGACATAGCGGACGCGCTGGGGACGGGGGAGATAGGCGTTTTTGTGGGAAAAAGTCCTCTCACCGGGGAGCGGATAATGGCCGTGTCCAGCCCGATGATATACTCCAATAACCAGGTCATAGGCGCCATGCGGTATGTCTCCAGCATGAAGCTGGTGGACAGGCAGGTGACAGTTTTTATACTGCTGGCCGTAGGAGTGGGACTCGTGATACTCTTAATGGCGGTGGCAGTGAACATGATGTTCATCCGCTCTGTCGTGGAGCCTATGCAGGATATAACCGTCACTGCAAAGCGCATCGCCGAAGGCGGCTATGGTATACAGATAGAAAAGCAGTATAACGACGAGATAGGCGAGATGGTCTCCGCCATAAACGAAATGTCCCTCAAAATCGGGCAGACGGAGAAAATGCAGACGGAGTTCGTGTCCTCCGTCTCCCATGAGCTGAGGACGCCCCTTACGGCCATAACCGGCTGGGGCGAGACTCTTATGTACGAGGAAAACCTCGATAAGGACGAGCGCCGGGGCATCGGCATAATTTTGAGCGAGGCCAGGCGCCTCACAAAGCTTGTGGAGGAGCTTCTGGAGTTCACCCGTATGCAGGACGGGCGTTTTACCCTGAATGTGGAGCAGGTGGATATTGTGGCGGAGCTTGAGGACTCCATATTTACATACGGCGAGCTTTTAAAGCAGGAAAACATAAAGCTGGAATACGAGCCTTACGACGACGAGATAGACCTTATACCGGGAGACCCCGCCAGGCTCAAGCAGGTTTTCCTCAATATCCTTGACAACGCCGCAAAGTACGGACGGGAGGCGGGACGCATAGTTGTGTCAATCCAGGCCGATAACGACAGCGTTTATATAAAATTCCGCGATTTCGGACCCGGCATACCGGAGGACGAGCTACCAAACGTGAAGATGAAATTTTATAAGGGCAGCTCCAAGGAGCGGGGAAGCGGCATTGGCCTCGCCGTCTGCGACGAGATAGTGCGGCTGCACAACGGCTCGTTGGACCTTGTAAACGCGGCGGAGGGCGGCGGACTTGAGGTGACGGTAAAGCTCCCGAGAAGGTCAGCGGCGTAAAGTGAAAATAATTCAAAGGAGAAACAAATGGCACAGGAAGAAAAAACAGAGTTCAAAACCTCTATAGGCGGGCAGGCGCTTATAGAGGGGATAATGATGCGGGGCCCCAAAAAGCAGGCGATAGTCTGCCGGAAGGCCGACGGCGAGCTTATCACAAAAGTTGACGAATTAAAGCTTGTTAAGGACAGACACCCGATATTGGGCTGGCCCATAATCCGGGGCAGCGTGAATTTCCTGAGCAGCATGGTAAACGGGGTAAAGGCCCTCAGCTTCTCGGCGGAATGCCTGCCGGAGGAAGAGCAGGAGGAGCCTTCAAAATTTGATAAGTGGATAGAGGAGCACCTTGGCAGCGAAAAGGCCGACAAGGTGATAGTCGGTATCGCGGTGCTTTTGGGCATCGCGCTCTCGGTAGGGCTTTTTATACTGCTGCCCACACTTTTGGCGGGCTTTTTGGACGGGCTGGTTAAAAACCGCGTGCTTATAAACCTTATTGAGGGCGTTATACGCATAGTGATTTTTATAGCATACATGTGCCTTGCAAACCAGATGAAGGACATACAGCGGGTCTGGCAGTACCACGGCGCGGAGCATAAGACGATATTCTGCTATGAAAAGGGCCTTGAGCTTACGGTGGAAAACGTGCGTCCCCAGCCCAGAAAGCACCCCAGATGCGGCACAAGCTTCCTTTTTATCGTCATGGTGGTCAGCATACTGGTTTTCGCGCTGGTGCGCTGGTCGAATCCATGGATAAGGATGGGACTGCGGCTGGTGCTCCTGCCTGTGGTGGTGGGCATAAGCTATGAGATAATCCGCCTTGCCGGAAGATACGATAACGTGGTGACGAGGATCGTCTCGGCCCCGGGCAAGGCGTTTCAGGCCCTTACGACCAGGGAGCCGGACGACTCCATGATAGAGGTCGCCATAGAGGCTATGAAGATCGTTATCCCGGAGGAAAAGGGAATCGACAAATGGTAAAAAGATAAAAAAGAGGGCGCTGCGGCCCATGGCCGCGGCTTTCCCTTGAGTTTGACTGGTGATTTATGCGTACATACAACGAGATTTATCTTGACGCCCGGAAGGCGCTGAAGGCAGCCGGGGTAGAGGCTCACACACTGGAGGCGCGGCTTATAGTTGCCAGCGCCGCAGGAAAGACAAAAGAGGAGCTTATACGGGATCTGCGACTGTACGCCAGCGACGAGCTTGACGGAAAAGTGCAGGAGCTCATAAAACGACGCCTTGCGGGAGAGCCGGCGGCATATATCTCCGGGGAGTGGGAATTTTACGGCATACCAATGGCCGTAAACAGCAGCGTGCTCATACCCCGGGTGGACACTGAGGTGCTTGCGGACGCGGCAATTGAAAAATTAAAGACCGTGGCAAGCGGAAGGCGGGTGCTGGATTTGTGCTGCGGCAGCGGATGCCTGGGCATCGCCGCGGCTGTAAATGTGCCGTGCCGGGTGGTTATGGTGGACATATCCAGAGAGGCGTTGGCTGTCTGCCGGGAGAATGTAAGGCGTCAAAAGCTCACAAGATGCGTAACGTGCGTCGAGGCGGACGCGCTGGAAAACCCGCCGATGCTTATCGGCGCTTTTGACATGGTGATGTGCAACCCTCCGTACATACCGGAGGATGACATAATGGGCCTGGATGTGTCAGTCAGGGACTACGAGCCGAGATCCGCCCTTGACGGCGGAGCGGACGGGCTGGATTTTTACAGAAGCATATGCTGTAAATGGAAGCGCGTGCTGCGGCCGGGGGGCTGGCTCCTTTTTGAGTGCGGCATTGGCCAGGCGGAAAAGGTTGCGGATATTATGGCCGAAAACGGCTTTACAGATATTGAATTGCGGCGGGACACGATGGATATAGAGCGTGTCGTGACCGGAAGAGCAGGAGGAAACGAAAATGGCTGAGAAGAAAAGACTGGAAACGCCCGCGCCGGCGGAGGATAAGAAAAGGGCTCTTGAGACTGCCATAGCCCAGATAGAGAAAAATTACGGCAAAGGCTCCATTATGCGCCTGGGCGACAACATCCAGGTGAACGTGGAGTCCATATCCACAGGCTCCCTGTCGCTTGATCTGGCGCTGGGAATCGGCGGCGTGCCCAAGGGGAGGATAATCGAGATATACGGCCCTGAATCCTCCGGTAAAACGACTTTGGCGCTGCATATAGTCGCCTCGGCCCAGCATAACGGCGGCGAGGTGGCGTATATAGACGCCGAGCACGCCCTTGAGCCGGCCTACGCCAGGGCTTTGGGCGTCGATATCGACAATATGCTTATATCCCAGCCGGACACCGGCGAGGATGCCCTCGCCATAACCGAGACACTTGTCCGCTCCGGCGCTGTCGATGTGGTTGTGGTGGACTCCGTGGCGGCCCTCGTGCCGAGAAGCGAGATAGAGGGCGAGATGGGCGATTCCAGTGTGGGCGTTATCGCCCGGCTTATGTCCCAGGCCCTGCGGAAGCTGGCCGGAGCAATTTCCAAGACAAATTGCATCGTCATATTCATAAACCAGCTCCGTGAGAAGATAGGCGTTATGTACGGAAACCCGGAGACTACACCCGGCGGCCGTGCGCTTAAATATTTTGCCAGCGTCCGGATAGATGTGCGCCGGATTGAGTCGCTTAAAAACGGCTCCGAGGTTATAGGCAACAGGACAAGGGCGAAAATAGTGAAGAACAAGGTTGCCCCTCCCTTTAAAGAGGCGGAGTTTGACATTATGTACGGCGAGGGTATCTCCAAGGTGGGCGAGATAGTGGACCTTGCCTGCAAGCTGGGCATAATCGAAAAGGGCGGCGCCTGGTTTACGGTGGATGGACAGCGTATACAGGGCCGTGACAGCGTAAAGCAGTACCTGAAGGACAATCCGGAAACGGCCGACAGGATTGAGGCCCAGATCCGGGCAAATTCCGTGAAGCTTATGACGCCCCAGGCGGTCATAGCGGCCAAGGCCGCAGGCCGGGCCGTTGATGTGGACGCCGAGGATTTTGAAGGCTGAGCATGACTGTAACGAAGCTCACCCAGTCTAAAAACGTACCGGGGCGCTGGTATATAGATTTGGACAACGGCGACAGCCTGAAAATCGATACAAATATTATCGCAGACTACGGCATATATACGGGCAGAGAGCTTTCGGAGGAGGAGTATCAGGAGCTGAGGGACGACTCCTCTGCGGCCTCCGCCAGGTCCCGCGCACTGCGTATGGTGGGCGCCCGGGCCATGTCCAGAAAGGAGCTTACGGGAAAGCTCCTGGAAAAGGGCGAGACGGAGCGGGACGCCGAGGCCGCCGCCGACAGGATGGAGGCCATCGGAGCGATAAACGACCGGGAATACGCGGGAATGATAGTCCGCCACTGTGCCGCCAAGGGCTGGGGCAAAAGGCGGATACAGGATGAGCTGTACCGCCGGGGCGTCCCGAAGGAGCTTTGGGACGGCGCTTTGGAGCAATTGCCGGAGCAGGATGACGCGGTTGACAGGTATATCACCCTGAAGCTCCGTGGTTCCCTGCCCGACCAGAAGGAATTAAAGCGTGTCACCGACGGCCTCAGCCGCCGCGGTTACTCCTGGACGGAGATCAGGGAAGGGCTCGAAAGATACAAAAACAGTTTAGGGGAAAATACTGATGAGTATTAAAATAGGTTTTATTTCGCTTGGCTGCGCAAAAAACCTTATAGACAGCGAGCAGATGCTGTATCTTTTAAACGATGCGGGCATGGAGATATCCTCCGACGTTGAGGATGCGGACGCGGTGATAGTGAACACCTGCGGCTTTATAGAGAGCGCCAAAAGCGAGGCCATAGAGAACATAATAGAGCTGGGCCAGCTCAAAGCCGAGGGGAAGATAAAGAAGATAATCGTTACCGGTTGCCTGAGCCAGCGTTATAAGGACGAGATGCTCAGGGAGATGCCGGAGATAGACGCCCTTGTGGGCACGGGCAGCTATAAGGAGATAGTGGAGGTCGTAAAGGCGGCGCTGGAGGGCGGCGAAAAGCCCCGGGTGTTCGGTGATATTAACGCCGTGGACCCTGGAGGGGACCGGGTGGTGACCACTGGGGATTCCTGGGCCTACATTAAAATAGCCGAGGGCTGCTCCAACTGCTGCGCCTACTGCGTAATCCCCTCGCTGCGGGGCCGCTACCGCAGCCGGCCGATGGAGGATATTTTAAGCGAGGCCCGGGAGCTGGCGGAGATGGGCGTAAAAGAGCTTATTGTGGTGGCCCAGGATATAACCCGCTACGGTACGGACCTGTACGGCGAAAAGCGCCTGAGCGCCCTTATCGGGGAGCTTTCAAAAATTGAGGGCATACAGTGGATACGTCTGCACTACCTGTATCCGGAGGAGACGGACGACGAAATAATCCGCACTGTGGCGGAAAACCCGAAGGTGCTGAAATACCTGGATATCCCCATACAGCACATAAACGACGGCATACTGAGAGCTATGAACCGGCGCGGCACCGGCGGCGAGATAAAGGCCCTCTTAAAAAAGCTCCGTGAGGAGATACCCGGAGTGGTGCTCCGCACCAGCGTTATTGCCGGGCTGCCGGGGGAAGGCGAGGCGGAGTTTGAGGAGCTGTGCCAGTTTCTGCGCGAGGCGAAGATTGAGCGGGCGGGGGTTTTCCCCTTTTCACCGGAGGAGGGCACGCCGGCGGCGAAGATGGACTATCCGGACGCTGAGACGGCAAACCGCCGGGCGGAGCTTATAATGGAGCTTCAGTCGGATATTATGGACGAATTCAACGGCAGACGCATGGGCACGGTAGTGAAGGTTCTTTGCGAGGGCTACGACAGATTGGCGGAGTGCTGGTACGGCAGGAGCTTTGCCGAGTCCCCGGATGTGGACGGGAAAATATTCTTCACCGGGAAAAATGTGAAGCCCGACACTTTTGTAAATGTGCAGATAACGGACACCGTTGACGGCGACCTTATGGGCGAGGCTGTAGGGGAGGGGGAGCAGAAATGACTTTAGCCAGCAAGATAACGCTGCTGCGTATTGCATTTATACCTGTTTTCATGGCGCTTCTGCTCCTTGGGCTCAACTATCTGGCCCTCGCCGTGTTTATAATCGCCAGCGTCACGGATTTTGCCGACGGCTACATTGCCCGGCATTATAATCAGATAAGCGATTTCGGAAAATTCCTTGACCCCCTTGCCGATAAGCTCCTTGTGCTGTCGGCTATGGTGATATTCTGCCAGTGGGGACGGATGGCGAGCTGGGCGGTAATGGTGGTTCTGGCCAGGGAGTTTGCCGTGTCCGGGCTGAGAATGGTGGCCGCCGCCAAGGGAAGCGTTATCGCGGCGGGCTGGTCCGGGAAAATAAAGACGGCCAGCACAATGGTCGGGCTCTGCGTTATGATGGTGTTCAGCTTCCCGGTGCTGGATTATATTGTAGAGGCGATTATTATTGCAACAACGCTCGTCTCCGGGGTGGAGTATTTCGTCAGGAACTGGAGCGTGCTCGGACTGAAGGAAAAATAAAACGCGCGCCCTCCGGCGCACGGCGTTCTGGCCCCCGTTATCGGGGGCCTTTTTTATAAGATGTGTAAAAAAGGGGACAGGCACCGTGAACTGTGAGGAACTTAAAATATTAAGGCCCTCAAATCAGCACTGCTGAGCCCTGTGGGCCATATGGCCGCCGCGGAGAACCTGTGCAGATTCCAGGCGCAGTTTTGTCAAACGCCTTTCACGGGCTTCGGATAAGAAGCCGGGATTTCAGACAACCGTCCTTCAGCCTCCACCGTATCTTACTGATGCGGCGGCTGAGTTTTCAAAGACAAGATTATATTATTCTTAAGATACCTGGTACTTGATGCATCGCTGTAATCGGTCGAGGTACTGTCGGAAAACATGCCTGCCATCGAACTGCTTGGAAAAAAATCTCTGCATAATTGTCTACATTTCCATCAACAGGGAACTTACTAATGTAAGTACCGATCCATTTTGGCTGGAAGCATACAAATTCTGTTCAATGCTTGAAAGCATACTGTCTTCGTCTTTTTTTGCGTCTCCTATATTTTGCTCTGTCTCAGAAGAATATGCTTCATCTTCAAAAGCTTCGATGGTTTGACTGTCTTCGCTGCCCAAATTTGCTGAATTATCTTGGCAGCTGCATAAGCAGACACTTAAAATAAGCATTGCACATATTACCTTACCGCTTTTTTCAAATGCAAAATAAATGCCGATTTGCTCTTGACTTTGTGCTCCCAATAAATTATAATGATAAAGCTTTAAAGATTTCGTATCGGGCAGCACGTGGAGAAGTCGCGTAGTTTGGTCGAGCGCGCACGATTGGAAATCGTGTAGGCCTCAAAAGGGTCTCGAGGGTTCAAATCCCTCCTTCTCCGCCATCAAAAGGGTACGAAAAAGATTCACCCCGCAGGAAGCCCGATTTTATCGGGCTTTTTTACTGCCAATAGGCCGTTTTTCAGAGTTTCAAAATCGTAGATGAAAAGTCGGCTTTTTCCCTTTGAGGATAGATACGAACTAATATAACAACTGAACACAGAACAAGAACGGCAGATAGTTACATCACTACCTGCCGATTTTTGCCGTCCTCGGAGCCAATCGTTTTTGAAAAGAAGCGGTTGGCTCTTTTTTTGTTTCACAAGCAAAGAAGCAAGATAATGATCTTTTCAGATTCACCCCAGCAAAGAGCAATGAAACGGATTATGACAGCCGTTCCACGATTCCGTTCCAAAGGAGGCGGTATAATGGCGCTTCGCGTACACGGCAGAGATGTGCGACTGCCGGTACTGCCCATATTGCTGCGGAAAAAGAAAATGCACAGCCAGCAGCTGCCCTTCAATTCCGGGCACGGGTGTTTGAGCAATGCTTACCGGCTATGTGCAAAGGAAATTCTGCCGAACTTTTTTGCAGAAAATTGTTCCGGGAAAGATTGCTGGATGGTGCCTTTTAGCGTTTCGTGTGTAATGGGATATATTTGCCTGAGGGAAGCTGCCGCGCACATTCTCTTTGAAATGTTTGGAGGAAAATGAAGCGGCCATAGACGTATTTGATTTTGTTCAGAGCAGGTGATCCTGCGGTACCGGGGCATCCAGGTCCGTTATTACTGATTCCCGACGTGCATCCTTTTTCAATTATTCAATGAAAACGCCCCCTTTCCTTCTGTTATACAGAAATCAGGGGGCGTTTGGCCAGTTCTTTGACAGACTGAACGGCATGTATATGCCGTGGATTTTTTTTGTTTACGGAGAAATAATAACG
>CAZBUH010000073.1:0-4847 GCA_964495095.1 uncultured Oscillospiraceae bacterium
CCCTGCTTTACGCTTTATTAAGAAATCCCTGTTTTTTCAGTATCTCCCTCACCGATACTCCCACTATGGCGGCGCAGGCGATTTTTATAAGGTCGAAGGGTATAAACGGCAGCACGCACACCGCCATAGCCTCTTTAAGGCTGTAGTCTGCCACGGCCATAAACTGAACGGTGCCGCAGAAATAGCACACCGCCGTGCCGAGAACACACCCCAGGGCCGACATAAGCACCTTTAAAACATAATTTTTTACCGGCACGGCGCTCACAAGGCCCGCAATCGCCGCCATGAAAAGGTACGACCACAGATATCCCCCCGTAGGCCCCACCACAACGCCGAATCCAGCGCCGCCGCCGGAAAACACGGGCATACCGCATATACCCAGGAGTATATATACCAGCACCGATATGACTCCCTGCTCCCAGCCAAGTACGACTCCGGAAAGCATAACGGCAAAGGTAGCCAGCGTCACAGGCACGGGCCCTATCGGTACCGTTATTGGCGACAGTATGCAAAGTATTGCCGCAAACAGCGCACACTCTATCCAGAACAGCAGCCCATGGGCCCTTGCTTTTTTCTCTTCCATCAGTATTCCTCCCTTAATTGTAAACCAAATTTATTTTCTAGGTTTACAATATATCACAGGAGGGATTCCCTGTCAACCAATAGTTACCTCCAGAGAGCCGTCAGACTGCCCACGGCACTGGTAATTTGAGTAGAGATTCCGGTTATCTGTGTCCAGGCTCACCTGAGAGCGGCCTATATATGTTACGCCCGTCCCGTCAATTACGCCCAAATACCAGCCGCAGAACTCCTCCTCAGGGAGGCTGTACCGTCCCATTGCCACGGCCAGCTTCTCGCCGTCGCAGTCCATGGCAATCTCGTTGTAGAGGCCGTCGTCATTCAGCACTTCAAAAAAGCTGCCGCCGGAGCCTCCAAGCCCCAGGCTGTAGACGCCCTTATCCTCGGTCACCACCCGGAGCTCCCCGGACACGTCCACAAAAGTGAGAAAGTCCTCGCCCTGATACGGCAGCAGCAGACTCAAATCCTCACCGCAGTCCATAAGCTCCAGCTCCTGGAGCTTTTCCCCGGTCTGCTTATCCAGGGCCGTAAAAATATATTTTCCGTTTTCCGCCGTCAGGAGCAGTATTTTTCCCTTATCGGCGCTGAAGCCCATCCAAAGGGTCTGCGCCCCGTCGTCAAGGGGGCAGAAAAGCTCCCATATATCCTCCGTCAGCACGGCGGCCCCGTTTTCTATTTCATAGGGTATGACGTAGACGCCCCGCCCCTGGGGATACCCGGCCCCTTCAACGGTCCCCTCCTCCGAGACAACGCTGAAGTCAAACCAGCAGCCTGTCTCATCGGCAACGCTTATACAGTTAAGATACAGCCAGTAATCACCGTCTCCGGAGAAATTCACATCCACCAGCTCTCCATCCTTATTTTTCTCCACCTCTACGTTTGCAGTCAGGTTTTCCGGCACCGGTATCCGAAAGGACTCTGAAAATTTCTCCGACAAAAATTCCTCCGCGGAGCCAAGGTTTGTCTCATAATATTCCCCGCCGTGATCCCACACTATATTATTCGCCGGTATGTCCAGACTGGCATTCAGATAAAATTCCTCCCGGAAATCCCGGAGCTTCAGCACTTTACTGCCCTTGCCGCCGGCCGGGACGCCGCTTGCGGCTTCCGCCACCGCCTCCTCCCAGCCGCAGAGGTCGGCGTCATCGATCCCTCCGGTGCTGCCGACGCCAAAATTCAAAGCCATATCGGCCTGAAGGCCGCCAAATTTCCTCTGGCGTTCACGGTAAACGGGACTTTGGGAAAAGGTAAAATCAGTGTCCGGCGGGTTTTCGCCGGTTTTGGCTATACTCCACATAAGCCTGTTATAGCAGTGCACATTCCTGGTGACCGTCACATCCGAGGCTGCCTGCCTGTCTCCCAGGACGGTTTCCTCCGTGACCTGCACCCTGTCCTGCCGGAGATTTACGGCGGAGGCGCCGTATATGAGCGCCCCAGCCGAAATAAAGAAAAGCAGTATAAACGCAGCAAGGCTTTTTCGCATTTTTTCTCCCTCCGTCAGTCGCCTGTAATGTCGTCCAAGGCCTTGCCCACACGGTCCGCCCTGTAGTGGTAGGTCTCCTTTATAAAATCAACAAGGCTCTTTCCCGATTCCTCCAGCTCCAGCGTTGACACGTCCCCCAGGACGGAGCCGCCCCGGATTATAACGGCCCGACCCACGAAATTCTCCACCTCCTCGATAAGATGGGTGGAGAGGATCACCGTCTCCTCCGGCTCCAATATCCCCAGGAGCACCTTATAGAAGTCCTCCCTGTTGAAAATGTCGTTTCCCGCAAACGGCTCGTCCATAAGAATGTATTCCGCGCCCTGGCAAAGGGCCATTATGACCTCAAACTGGTTTTTCTGGCCTGCAGAAAAGCTTTTTACCGCTTTCCCCATGGGCAGCTCAAAAAATTCCATAAGCCCCTTAAAGCGTTTTTCACGGAAAGAGCCAAAGTGGAGCTTATAAAAATCCGCGTGCTCTCTCGGAGTCAGGTTTGGGAAAAATGAGTGCTCACAGGTGGCGAAGCTGAGCCTGGCGATATTCCGCCGGGTGACAGGCTCGCCGTCCAGCAGCACCTGGCCGCTGTAGCTCAAATAACCCAAAACGCACTTCATAAGCGTCGTTTTCCCGGCGCCGTTTTCGCCGAACACGCCCACTATCTCGCCCTTATCAAATTGCAGGCTCACGCCGTTAAGGGCGCATTTCCCGCCGTAGCGTTTTGTAACTTCCTTTATTTCAAGCATTTTTCATACCCCCAGCCAGACATTCCAGATATTCCGCCACTGTCCCGGAAGGAGCGTCCCCTCCGGCGCCACGGCGATGTAGATACCGTAGTATACCGCCAAAATGATAAACGCCAGCAGGGCGCAGGCGAGCACCGTCAGTACCGGCGCCGCAAGGCACCGGATATGCAGCTCACGCCGCTCCGGAAGCCGGCGCATGACATAAATGCTCTTTGAGCCGTACCAGTGGCTGGCGTAGTGCCACACGCAGAGCAGCACGGCGCATACCGCCGTAAGGGCAAAGCCCGCAAGGGAGATACCCAGCACATCCGCGAAGCTGTCCATCACGGCCCCCTCCCTGAGCACCTTTTCCTGCCCGTCATAGAAAAAGAGCTCATTATAGCTGTTTTCCAGAGAGATGAAATATATGAGGCTGAAAATGGCCGACAGGCTAAGCGCCGCAGCGCCCGTCTTTATCTCACGCTTGTAATCTGTCCCAAGCGGAAAAAAATCATTCAGCTTACGGCTCAAATATCTCGCCTCCAAACAGCTTTATTCCGGTGCAGCCAATAACCGCCAGCGCCAACAGGGAAATACACAGATCGTTTGCGTAATTTCCCATCTCCGCCGGAAAGGCCCGGCCCACGACAACCGCCATCAGCGCCGCCGCCACAGGCTTTTTCCCCAGGCGCATATTAAAGGAAAAGTATGCGGTTGAAAAGCCCAGACCCAATGCCGCCAGTATATTTCTCACACAGCGGCTCCACTCCTCCAGGGGAACCAGGCTGTGGAGGAATCTGCTCCTGTAGCAGGCCAGGAAAACCGTCTGCTCTGTGGCATATTCCGGGCTTATATGGCCCGTATAATACCGGCACAGGCCCAGCATCACACCGGCCTCTATCCCCCAGAATATCAGAAAGCATACTGCGCCGTACACCCCCTGCCAGACCGTGACCGCCCGCTCCGCTATCCTGAGCCGCTGTATTGTATATCCGCTGTGGCTGCCGTGCAGCTCCGCCCCGTTGAGGCACAGCACGGCGCAGTACAGGAGAAATCCCGCGGCGCAGACCCACGCCGCCCGGCTTTCGGAGATAAGGTTTACAAGATTCGGCGGTACGTCCGTATATTTTCTCAGCGTGTATATAAACAATGCTCCCTGGCCCGCCGCCATAGCTGCCAAAATCGCCGCAAGCTTCCACACAGTGCCGCAGGCGGACAGCATCAAAACTGAAATATGTTTTTTCATTTCCCTCACTCCCACAGTTTGATAATGAGGCTCACCGCCTCGTCACGGGATATGCCCATCTGCTTCATGGCCGCGACTGCGGCGCCCATATCCTCCTCGATAAGCTGGCGGCGTATCTCCTCCGGCTTTCCGGGACTCACCGACACAAAGCTCCTGGCTCCGGAGTGTGAGGAGATAAGCTCCTCATCCTCAAGCATCTTATAGGCTTTCTGCACTGTGTTGGGATTTACCCCCAGGATAGCCGACAGCACCCGCCGTGAGGGCATCTCGTCCCCCGCGGCCACGGCCCCGGACACTATCCCGCGCTTAATATGGCGTATTATCTGCAAATAGATAGGGCTGCCGTCCTCCATTATAAAATTTTCAAACGAAACCATCGCCCACCATCCTTACTGTGCAAAACCGTATTACTCGTATAACACGGTTTATCTGTATTATACGACTAATACGGTTTTTTGTCAACTATAAAATTTAAAAGATGTACTGTTTACGGAATAACGGAGCAGAAAGCCTCCGGACGGCTTCTGTCCGGAGGCTTTCTGCATTTTTGCCCGGTAAGCACTGTCAGCACACCGGCGAAAATCAGAACTATTACGCAATCCAGGACTGACTTTGCCGGGAGCATGGAGGCGTCGCTGTTTATACCGTCCTCTATGGCGCATACGCACACCGCAAGGGAGGTATTCGCAAAGCCCTCCACGAATTTTGAGTCGCCGCCACATTTGCTATTGTACCGATACCGGCCATTTCTCTGTCCGCTTTCTTCTGGTTTCACACATACTTTTTCTTGGAAAGAAAAAGTATGCAAAAAGAACTT
>CAZBUH010000073.1:4947-10895 GCA_964495095.1 uncultured Oscillospiraceae bacterium
CTTCTGGTTTCACACATACTTTTTCTTGGAAAGAAAAAGTATGCAAAAAGAACTTTATCGCGCACCGGGATATGTGTAATCGCAGAATTTATGCCCGGTGACGGAAATTTTTAAGCGATTATGTGGAATATGGTAACATATTGGCGCGGCATGCAAATTAAAATTTCACGCCTATATATGCAAAAAGCCGGTGAGACGCCTCAGCGTCCCACCGGTTAAATATGTTTTGCTTTTTAGCTGTCGTAGCTCATGGGCAGCTCTCTGCCGTTTAGTACTGTGGCGAATGCGTCTATCAATGTATTCAGATTTTTCTTATACACGTAGAACTCAGTCTCGCCGTCCAACTCGCAGGCGTACTGCCTGTCGTTTAACTGGATAAGGTTAAGGACATGCTCCGTACCGTCCAGCATGTGCATGACCACCGTGCTGTCCGGCTTTGAAAGCCTTGCGCTGTCGGGCACGTCGCCTATAACACGGAAGTTCAGCGTTCTTACGAAGAGCCGGCGCCCGTTTGTCTCGCTTATCTCGCTGCCGTTGAGGGTGGCGGCCAGGGTGTCCTCCTCCTCACCGTCCTCGTTTACCTCGGTGCCATGGGTGTATTCCACCACATACTCCTCGCCCTTAAGGTTGTACTCGATATAGTCCACACTGTCGATATTGTATATCCATATGGTACGGTTCATAAGCTCCACATAGTTTATATCAAGCCAGCCGAAAGCGTCGCTGTTGGCCAGTATCACCGTGTAGGGGGCGCTCTCAAGCATAATGTAGCGATAGCTGCTGCTATAGGTGCCGCCGATAAGGATGCTTACGGAATTTCCGTCGGTATCGGTCATCTCAAGCTTTGCCGGCTCGTCAAAGCCGTACTCGGGATAATCCTCCTCGGTAATATCGCAGAGCACCTGTTCGGCGTTGAGGGTCGCCACAACATCCAGCACGTCCTCCTGGACGTTGGTGTCGTTGCAGGAGCCCTTTGTGGGCGACAGCATCACATACTGGGAGTTTGTCTCATTATACTCCGCGTCGCTGTCCTCGCTCTGCTTAAGCTCTATTTCGGTACCGTCCCTCAGGGTCATTTTAACCCAGTTTATGTTCTCATATATTGCGTCTTCCTCATATGTGGGAAACAGGGTGATGTCCCGATAGTCGATATCGCTGCGCATAAGAAGGCTTACTACATAGCTGCCGATGCTGTAAACGGTGTCGTTCTGATTCGTGGTGACGTAGTAGTTGCCCGTGGGCGTTGTGTTTCCGATGTAGAGGTCTATCACCTTACCGCTCTCATAGGCTGCCCGCAGAGTGAACTGGGGGGCCTCCAGCCCGTACTGGTCCAGATCGGAGGCGTTTTCCTCGATAAGGCTTGAGGCAGTGATGGAGGTGACCGTGTATATCATGGAGCGGAATTTTGAGGTGTCGTAATCGAAATATTCCGTGTGCGGCGTTACTTCATAGCTGTATTTCCCGTCGCTGTCCACGTTTATTTCCACCAGCATGGACTCCCCATCCGCCGGCAGCATTTCGAAGCTCTTCAGCGTGGAGCTGTCCTCGCTTATGACATAGACTGTCTCAGAGCCGGCCGTTTCCTCAGCTGCCGGGGACTCTGTCTCCCCGGGGTCGGAATCACTGTCCGGGAAAACAAAGATCATCAGCACGACGGCTATAATAAGCACGACTATAACGCTCAGCACTATAAGTATAGGCTTCAGTCCTTTTGGCATTACAGATGTCTCCTCCTTACCCAGACAACCACGCCCAGGACAAGGATTGCCAGCGGGATGAATATTACGGTTATCCAGAATATAACGGTCATCTGGCTGCCCAGCAGCGAGAGTGTGGTAGACTCGTAGTTTACAGCGTCGATAACCACGGCGTCGGAATCCTGGGTAATGTGGTTGAGCGCCGCCACGATATACTTGCTGTTCAGGAAGTTCTCAAGCTCCAGCACAGAGTCCGACACCATACCGGCATTGCAGAACATGACATAGGAATACGTGTAATTGAGCTGGGAGTCCACCTGGGTCTGTCCGGAAAGGACGCAGACCGGGAACGGGCCGAAATCGTCGTTGGCCTCCTTATCGTAAGTGGTGATAGTCTCGCTTGTGGGCTTCGCGTAAGACTCGTCGGAAGTCTGCATAAGCACCTGGGTGTAGCGCCAGCCGCTCTCCTCAAAGAGGGTCTTCATGGCCCTGGCTCCCGGTATCACCGCCATGGTGCTGCCGGTGCTCAGGTTATCAGTTATCCCATCCACGCTCTGAACCTCAGGCACTATATACATCGGGTATCCGCTGAGGCAGCTTTTGGCGTCAAACACCATCTCCTGCTCATAGGCAACGCCCCACTCCTCGAAGTAGTTCTCCAGCTTTTCAAGGCGCTTTGTGGTAGCCGAGGTCATGGTGACAAACATATTGCCGCCATCATTGAGGAAATCGTCTATCTTGTTTATCTCGTCGTCAGTATAGTCCTCAGAGGGAGAGGATATGACGAGCATCGTCACTTCCTCCGGGATATCCTCGGTAGCGAGTGATATGGTCGTAACGTCGTAGTTGCTGGTGGTGAGGAGGCTCTTTAACTCATCCAAGCTGGTGTCCTCTCCGTGCCCCTTTATAAAGGCCGCCTGCTGCACAGTGTCGGCGGTGACGTAAAGGAGCGCCGAGGTGAGGCGCTGCTCGGCTCTGAGGCCCACCACATATGTGGTATCGTTGGTGCCGTCGCCATCGGTGTCGGCGGACTGCATCTCATACAGGTTTGTGGGGGTGAGGTGCTTAAAGCGCCTGCTGCTCTCAACGATGATATCGTTGCTTGCCAAATCGCCGAGAGAGTCATATTTGCTCATGTAGGCGGGGTTTACGTCAGGATTTATGTACTGGACATTTATCTTGCCGTCAGAAAGGGCCTGATAGCGCTGCAGGACCTCGTATATCTGGGCCAGCAGGTCGGTGGAGTCACGGTAGGTGGTCTCCTCTGCCAGGACGGTAACGGTTATATCCTCATCCAGGTCCGCGATGACCTCTTTTGTGTCCTCCGACATTTCATAGAGGTTTTCCGAGGTCATATCGAATTCCAGAACGAATCTGTCGGTAAGGTAGCCCAGGAAGATATTGAATACGATCACGGCAATGACAAAAACAATTGTGAAAAGCGTCGCCAGGGTGCCGTATTTCAGCTTCCTGCTCTTTATCTCCTCAAGCTCGGCGGAGGATCTTATATCCGCCTGCTGTGTCAGGTCGTTTTTCTTGTTCATATCACTCATGTCAGGTGCCTCCTATTAACTCCAGCGCTTCTTTTCCAGAACACGTGTTGTGAGGAAAAGGAACACGACAGCGATGCTCACATAATAGAAGAAATCCGCTACGGAGAACACGCCGATATAGAATGTATTGTATCTGCGGAACAGGGACACCCAATAGATGACGTTCTTAAGCCAGGTCACGTTGAGTATGTTGTAGGTGTAGTCAACGAGATACAGCCCAAGGAAAACGGCCAGGGTGGCGATGCAGGATACGAGCTGGTTTTCCGTAAGGGATGAAATGAATATCCCGATGGAAATATAGGTGGCGGCCACGGCGTAAAGCGCTATGTAGTTGCCTATTGCAACGCCGATATTCGGCGTGCCGAAAGCCGCTATGATTATCACATACAGGAGCGTGAATATTATCGCCACGGTGAAAACGGCCAGCGCGGAGAGGAATTTTCCTATCACGATACCCGATGCCTTCACAGGAGATGTAAGCAGGAGCTGGTCGGTCTTCTGCTTGTAATCCTCGCTGAAGGTGCGCATGGTGAGTATCGGGATCGTAAAAATCAGCATGTAAATTATGAAATTAAAAACCGATGTGAGCTGATTGCTGCCCGAATACACGCATGTCACAAAAAAGTATATGTTCAACACAAGGATGAACAGGGCGATAAACACATAGCCCAGAGGCGATGTGAAATAGGCCCGCAGGTCTCTTTTGAATATTGCAGACATTAGTTTTTCTCCTCCTTAACTTCCTCCGGAGCGCCTTCCGGAACGGAAGCCTCTGCGGACTGCGGGGCAGCGTCCGCTGTCTCCTCTGGTTTTGCCTTTTTAGGCTGCTTGTTGCTGGGCACGTAAGTCTTTTTCTTTTTCTCCGTAAGGCGGATGAAAACATCCTCCAGCGAGAGATCCAACGGCTTGAGCTGCAATATGGGATAGCCCGCCTTTGCCAGCGCCGTGAACATTGGTTTTCTCACGTCCACATTGGGCTTGGCCTCCACAAGATAGTCGTAAGCACCCGGCTCCGCCTCGGAGGCTGATTCGGCGTACATCACGCCGTCCACATTTCTCAGCGCTCTGCGCACGGCGTCCCTGGGGCCGGCCACCCGGACAGAGAGCTTCCTGTCGCCGGTGATAAGGGCAGAAAGATTCACCGTCTTGTCGTCGGCCACTATCTTGCCCTCGTTTATGACTATTACGCGCTCGCAGATAGCCTCCACCTCCTGCAGGATATGGGTGGAGAGGATTATCGTTCTGTTTTTGCCCAGGGCCTTTATCACGTTTCTTATCTCAATAATCTGCTTCGGGTCAAGACCGACTGTAGGCTCATCGAGTATCAGCACATCGGGATTTCCAATAAGCGCCTGGGCGAGGCCCACACGCTGCTTATAGCCCTTGGACAAATTCCTTATAAGGCGCTTGCGGTGGTTCTGCAGTCCCACCATCTCGCATATCTCTGTGATGTGGTCCGTGCGTTTAACGTCCTTTACGCACTTTAGGTCGTAGATAAAAGACAGATACTCGTCAACCGTCATGTCCAGATAGAGCGGCGGCTGCTCCGGCAGATAGCCGATATGTTTTTTTGCCCCCACAGGGTTTTCCAGCACGTCTATCCCGGCGATGCGGGCAGCTCCGGAGTTGGCGGACAAATATCCTGTGACGATATTCATTGTCGTCGATTTGCCGGCTCCGTTTGGCCCCAGGAAACCCACGATCTCGCCCTCGTCGATAGCAAAGGAGACGCCGTTTATTCCCCTTTTGTTACCGTAGGTCTTGGTAAGACCGGAAACTTCAATCATATATCTTTCCCCCTTGGCAGTTAAGGTATCACATTGTTTCAGTCTATTTGTGAAGAATATGTAAACAACGCAAAACCTTTGTATACCCTATGGGCAATTTCGCCCATATACTTTGTTATTATATCACTGCTTTCTGTAATTTACAACACAATTCTTCATACTCGAATTTTTACCTCCGCATCCGGAAAAGCCCGAAAAAAATCCCCGCTGCCGCTCTTGACAATCCAAAATCTTTCTGTTATCATGCTTTTATACATCCAAAAGATGATGAAGGGAAAAAGACATTTTCCTGCGCTTTCAGAGAGCCGCCGGCAGGTGCGAGGCGGTATGGCGGATCATGTGTATAGCTCGTCCCGGAGTTGCCCGCTTGAATTTTTCGGTTTTAGAGCGGGACGGCTGGCGCCGTTACACGCCGCGGCCTTGTTGGAGGCCAGTGAGGGCAGTTGTGTAAGCACCTGCTGAACCGGGGTGGTACCGCGTGTATATTACGCCCCCGACTTTCAAGTCGGGGGCGTTTATTTTATGTCTGCACGTCCCCGAACACAATCCCTTATTTCAGGAGGACAGAAAAATGTTAGAAGGCTACAGAAAGTACATACCCTTTAAGCCCCAGCCCATCGAAAACCGCACTTGGCCCGACAAGGTCATCACAAAGGCCCCCGTCTGGTGCTCTGTTGACCTGCGGGACGGCAACCAGGCCCTTGTGGACCCAATGAATCTCCGGGAAAAGCTGGAGTATTTCCACACTCTGGTGGATATCGGCGTAAAGGAGATTGAGATTGGCTTTCCCTCCGCCAGCGAGACGGAATATGAAATCTGCCGCGAGCTTATCGAGGGGGGCCACATCCCCGACGATGTGACCATCCAGGTGCTGGTCCAGGCCCGGGAGCACCTGATCAAAAAGACCTTCG
>CAZBUH010000074.1:0-10781 GCA_964495095.1 uncultured Oscillospiraceae bacterium
TTGAAAACCAGCGATAAGAGCCGTACCGTCAAAGCAAAGAAGCAAACAGCAGAGCACAACAAAGCTGAAAATCGTAAAGTTGAAGTAGACAGACTGTTCACCAAGCTGGACGAGGTCATTGCCGAAACCATCGCCGGTATGAGAGAACGGGCGGAGGAAATCGGCCTCAAGGGAAACCTCTGAGCGCACCGCTTAAAGCGTGTCAGGACGCCGGTTCTGCCGGACTCAACCAACGGTTTGTGTACATTCCGCGCCTTGAGCGGCAGAATATACGGCGAAAGGAGGTGCCCGAATGGACCAGATAAAAATCGGCAGGTTTATAGCGCAGCAGAGAAAGGAGCACGGACTCACCCAGGCCCAGCTGGCGGAGAAGTTCAACATAAGCGACAGGGCCGTTTCAAAATGGGAAACAGGGAGGGCCATGCCGGATTCGTCAATAATGCTGGAGCTGTGCGGCCTGCTGGACATAAGCGTAAACGAGCTTCTTTCGGGCGAGAAAATTGCAATGAGAGATTATGATAAGGCCGCCGAGGAAAACCTGCTCCGTATGAAAAAGCAGGAGGAACAGTCAAACGGGAAGCTGCTTGCCGCGGAGGTGGTTATCGGCGTTATGAGCACCGTGGCCTTTGCGGTGATGATCCTGGCGGCGGCTATTGCGGCGCAGGAGCTTGCCTGGAAATGGGTGCTTATCGGAACGGCGCTGGTCATTTTCGCCGTAGGGCTGTTTTTCGCCATGAAGCTGGAGCGGGAGTCCGGATACTACAAATGCGGAAAGTGCGGCAGCGCCTATATCCCCAGTTGGGGAAGCCACATGTGGGCGATGCACATGGGCCGGACAAGATATATGAAGTGCCCGGAGTGCGGCAAATGGAGCTGGACTAAAAAGGTCCTGTCGGCGGAGGAGAAGAAGGGCTGACAGGCGCTCCGCCCGGGCGAGGATAAAGGGGTCGGAATATGGAAAAGGTAAAGGGAAATTTCGGATTTGGCTGTATGCGGCTGCCGATGCTGGGCGGCGATGTGGATTTGGAGCAGTTTAGCCGCATGGTGGACGAATACATGGCGGCGGGCTTTAATTACTTCGATACCGCCAGGGTGTACATCGACGGGAAAAGCGAGACGGCAATACGTGACTGCGTTGTGAGCCGCTATCCGAGGGAGAGCTTTGTGCTGACAGATAAGCTCTCAGGCTCGCTTTTTAATTCCCGGGAGGAGATAGCGCCCCTTTTCTCAGCGCAGCTTAAGTCCTGCGGGGTGGAATACTTCGACCTCTACCTTATGCACTCCCAGAGCGCGGAGGTATATGAAAAATTCAAGCGCTGCCGCGCCTATGAGACGGCGCTGGAGTTCAGGGAAAAGGGGCTTATACGCCATTTCGGAATATCCTTCCACGACAGGCCGGAGATGCTGGAGCAGATTCTCACGGAGTACCCCCAGATAGAAGCCGTGCAGATACAGTTTAACTACATGGACTACGACGACCCGGTGGTCCAGAGCCGCCGGTGCTACGAGGTCTGCCGGAAATTCCATAAGCCCGTAATAGTCATGGAGCCTGTAAAGGGCGGAAACCTTATGAAGCTGCCGGAAAAGGCCCTTGAGGCCCTCCGGGACGCCGGCGGCGGAAGCCCGGCCGGTTACGCCATACGCTTTGCCGCGGGCTTTGAGGGCATCGTCACGGTGCTCTCAGGCATGAGCACCATAGAGCAGATGCGGGAGAACGTGGGCTTTATGAAAAATTTCCGGCCTCTGGACGAAAAAGAGCATGAGGCCCTTGAAAAAGTGCGGGAGGCGGTGCGCGGCGCCCATCTTATCCAGTGCACAGGCTGCCGCTACTGCGCCCCGGGCTGCCCGAAGGAAATCCCGATACCTGATATCTTCGCCTGCTTAAACTCAAAGGAACTGTACCACGACTGGAGCACCGGCTACTACTATGAGGTGTATACGGAGGGAAAGGGAAAGGCCGCCGACTGCATACAGTGCGGCAGGTGCGAAAGGATATGCCCCCAGCACCTCAAGGTGCGGGAGCTTTTGCGGAGAGCCGCGGAGGAATTTAAGTGATACGGCCGGAAAACGCAGGGCTTTTTGCGGGCAGGCGCTGCGGTTTTTGATATTTTAAATTGTACTGGAAAAAAGGCTCCATATGTGGGATAATAATTAAATTGACGAGAATCGAACACCGTGCCGGTTTTTACGGGTTTGACTCCCGTCAGCTTAAGCTTATTTCACAGAACGGAGTCTTTTTCTATGCGCAAATCTCAATATGTCCGGCTGCCGCCTGACAGCAGCGAAAAATTCCTGGGCATATTCACAAAGGACAGGGGCTTCTACAAGACCTTTTTCCCGCTGCTCTTTATTATTACACTTCAGCAACTTGCGGCCCTGGCGGTGAATATGGCGGACAACATAATGCTGGGTACGTATACAGAGCTTGCCCTCTCAGGCGCGACGCTTGTGAATCAGATACAGTTTACTCTCCAGCAGATAGCCGCGGGAGGCGGCATGGGCATAGTCGTCCTGGCGTCCCAGTACTGGGGGCAGGGCAGAGTGGAGCCCATAAAAAAGATAATCTCCATCGGCGCGAAATTCGGCTTTGCCATCGGAATCATATTTTTCGCGCTGGCAAAGCTCATGCCCTACCAGGTGCTGTCCATTTTCACCAATGACCGGGAGGTTATTGAGGAGGGCGTCAGATATCTTAAGGTGATATGCTGGACATACGTGGTGTTCTCCATATCCAACTGCCTTGTGTACTCCCTTCAGAGCGTTGAGACCGCCATGATAGGCACGGTAATGTCCCTGAGCACCATATGTATAAATATCTGCCTTAACTACTGCCTTATATACGGCAATTTCGGCGCCCCCGAGCTGGGCGTTGTGGGCGCCGCCGTGGCGACGCTTGTGAGCCGCGGCGTGGAGCTTGTTATAATACTCGTATACATCTTATTTATCGACAAAAAGCTTAAAATGAAGCTCCGGGAGCTTCTGAGCTTTGATTTTTCCTATTTGAAGGACTATGTGCGGGTGTCCGCGCCCATTGCGCTCAGCGGGCTGCTCTGGGGCGTCGCCCAGGCCGCCCAGACGGCGGTGCTGGGACACATAGGCGCCGCAGTCATCGCCGCAAACAGCATCGCCACTATAATTTTTCAGATTTTCGCCGTTGTGGGCATGGCCAGCGCCAACGTGGCCTCTGTCACCATGGGGAAAACTATCGGCGAGGGGCGGCTCCACATGGTAAAGCCCTACGCAAAGACGATGCAGGCGATTTTCCTTATTATCGGAGTGCTTTTCGGCGGGCTGATGTTTATTTTCAAGAACGCCATCGTGGGCCTCTACTCAGTGTCGGAGGAGACAAAGGCTCTCGCACTGAGCTTTATAACGGTGCTTAGCGTCACGACTGTCGGCTCCTGCTACGAGTATCCGGTGGAGGGAGGCATAATCGCCGGAGGCGGCTCCACAAAATACACCGCCTGGGTGGATAACCTTTTTATGTGGCTTTTTACAATCCCGTCGGCGTTTCTCAGCGCGTTTGTTTTTGAGTTTCCGCCGGTGGTCACATTCTGCTTTCTCAAAGCTGACCAGGTGATAAAGTGCATACCAAATTCCATCACCTGCAGCAGGTACAGATGGGTGAAAATACTTACCGACGGCACTCAGAAAGAGAACGGCCGGGAAAAGCCGGGATATAAGGCTTTACAGGAATGATTCAGGAGTCGAATGCCATGTTTGAGCTTACACACGCGATTGGGAACACATATTACATAGAAAGCCCCGCCAAAATCGGGCTTTTTTGATTGGGCGGAGATGATGTGTGCCTTATAGACAGCGGAGGCGACAAGGACGCGGGCCGCAAGCTCCGCCAGATTCTCGACGCAAACGGCTGGCGCCTTGCCGCCATATACAATACCCACTCCAACGCCGACCACATCGGCGGGAACAGGTATCTTCAGAACCGGACCGGCTGCAAGATATACGCCCCGGGCGTCGAGTGCTGCTTTACCCGGCATCCGGTTTTGGAGCCGTCCTTCCTTTACGGCGGCTTCCCGCCCCGGGAGCTGCGCCACAAGTTCCTTTTTGCCCAGGAGAGCGGCGCTGAATATCTTACGGAGGAGTGCCTGCCGGAGGGCTTCGGGCTTATAGACCTGCCGGGCCACTTTTTCCGGATGGCGGGCTTCAGAACGCCGGACGGCGTGGTTTTCCTGGCGGACTGCCTGTCCAGCAGGGAGACGCTGGAAAAATACAGGATAGGCTTTATCTATGACGTGGCCGCGTATCTTGAGACGCTTGAAAAGGTCTGCGCCATGCAGGCTGCGCTCTTTATACCGTCCCACGCAGCGCCGGCGGAGGATATCGGGCCTCTGGCACGGTACAATATGGAGAAGGTCCTGGAGACGGGGGAGAGGATAACGGATATATGCTCTGCTCCCGCGTCCTTTGAGACGGTACTTGCCCGGCTTTTTGCAGATTACGGCCTCAATATGGATTTTCAGCAGTATGCGCTGGCAGGCAGCACCGTCCGCTCCTATCTGAGCTGGCTTAAGGAGACGGGACGTCTCCGCGCATTTTTTGAAAATAACGCGCTCCTATGGGAGCGGGCGTAAAAGATACACAGGAGGCTCATAAAAATGGCGATAGAAAAAGTAAGAGAATATTTCAGGGGCTTTGGGATGGAGGACAGGATACAGGAATTCCAGACGTCCAGCGCAACTGTGGAGCTGGCGGCCCAGGCCCTTGGCTGTCAGCCCTGCCGGATAGCCAAAACCCTCTCCTTTATGCTGGAGAGCGGCCCGATTTTAGTGGTGGCCGCGGGAGACGTAAAGGTGGATAACCACAAATATAAGGAGCGCTTCGGAGCCAAGGCGAAAATGCTCTCGCCTGATCAGGTGGAGGAGCTTATAGGCCACAGTGTGGGCGGCGTGTGCCCCTTTGGGGTAAAGCCCGGCGTGACGACTTATCTGGATGTGTCCCTAAAGCGCTTTGAGACGGTGTTCCCGGCCTGCGGCAGCAGTAACAGCGCCATAGAGCTGGATATGGACGAGCTTCAAAAATACTCCCGCTTTTCAGACTGGGTGGATGTCTGCAAAAGCTGCGAAAAATAACAGGAACGGCCCCGCTGCAAAACAGGATCGTAAAAAAATATAGCGAGAGGTCAGCCCAGGGGGACGGCCTCTCGCCATATCTGCGTTAGAAAAGGTGCAGGAACAGGTGCGCAAGGAGACGGGAACGGCCTCCCCTGAACCCTTGCAGGCCCGCCCGGAAGCCATGGCAGAGAACATCCGCTTTGTCCGCGGCAGTGACACAGCGCTGGCGCCGCCAAAGACGCAGAGCAGCCCAAAACTTTGGCTTTGCAGAAGACCTTCTGGGAAAAGCGCACTCAAGCTATGAAACGAATAGCATCAAAGCGGAGCATCCATCCGCGCATGTGCCGCGCCATGCAGGCAGAGGGCGCCTTTGGTCTGCTGAAAAACAGTTTTGGATCCCGTAGGCACCGCTCGTGGGGCTGCGGCCCGGTTTTCATACACATATACCTTTAATTTTGCGGAAGCCGCAGAAAAACAGCAGTCCGGACAGCATATCCCTGCCGACCGGACCGCTGTTTCGTTTTGCCTATTTTGCAACGGGTCCTTTTTTAGCTTTTAACTTCTTTTTACTTTGCAATATAGCGGTCGTAAGCGGCCTGATAGAGAGCTACGATATCGTTCATGCCCAGATCGGTCAGGGTGGAAACGAAGGTGTCGTACTCGTCCATGGAGGTGGCGCCGGTGATATACTTGTTTATGCTCTCGGAAACGAAAGTGAAGATATCGCCGGAGAGACGGCCGTAGGTGTCGGACTCGTCAGTGTTGAGCGTCAGCGTGTTGGGGATGGTGTTGGCCATGTCGTAGTTGGAGGGCCACACGTCGTAGCAGGAGAGCTGAGTCTCGCTGTAGGTCACCATATCTCTGGCGCGGTCATACACATAGGGGCCGGAGTCGCGGAGATACACGAACTTGGCCACGTTGGAGGGCATACCGTCGGGGTTGTTGAGAATGAGATCGGTGAGGTACTTGCTGCCGTCAGCGTTAACGTCGAAGGTCTTGCCCTCGATGCCCCAGTTGCCGAGCAGGCTGCCTTCCTCGGTGTAGCCGTAGTCAATCCACTTAAGGGCAAGCTCGATATCCTCGCAGTCGGTGGACACGCTGTAGGACGCCCGGTTGATGCGGGAGGTGTAGTATCCCACGTGGATAGTGTCGCCCTCGTTCTTGGTGGGGATATAGGAGGGGACCGCCGGGAAGCTGCCGCCGTCATAGCTCATGTTGTACGTATCCATAGCGACAATCTCGTCGCCCCATACGGAATATTTGTCGGTCATCAGATTGGAGAGAGCAAGCTCCTGGTTGTTCACAGTCATGGAGCTGGAATCTCCGGAGATGTAATCCTGGTCGATAAGGCCCTCGCTGTACCACTGGTTCATAAGGCTGAGGTAATCCTTAAAGCCGTCCTCAAACCAGCCGCACTTCACCTTGCCGTCCTCTACATAGAAGCACTGAAGCTCGGTGCTCATGCCGATGGTGTAGCCGCCGGCGATGCCGAAGCCGCTGATGAAGTTGTTGGCGGTGTAGATGCCGGAAGCGGGGAGCCACATGGTGGCGCCGTACTCGGAGTTTGCGGCCTGTATAAAGTCGTGGTACTCGTCATAGGTGGAGGGGACCTCCATGCCGAGGGCGTCCAGCCAGTCGGAGCGGACCATAACGCCCTGGTCGATATACTCGGCTTCCTCATATATGCTGTAGAAAGCGCCGATGGAGCCGTCGTCGAGGGTCACGTCCCTGTGTACGGCCTCGTCGGAATTAATAAGGGCGGAGTAGTTGGGGCAGTACTCGTCGATATACTGGGAGAGGTCCAGGATAACATCCTGCTCGATAGCGGCGGCAAGCCCGCCTGCATAGAGGCTGTTGACCATGTCCAGAAAATCGGCGTAGTCGCCCGTGGAGACCATCAGGTTGAAAGAATCGGCCTGGACGGAGGGATGCACAACGGTTATGTTGATGTGGATGCCGGTGCGCTCCTCAAGAGTCTGGAATGCAAGGCACTCCTCCATGCTCTCAATGTACTCCATTGCGGGGGGCATCATGCCGGTGAAAAGGTCAAACTCGGTATACTCGGTGACCAGGGGAAGCTCGATGTCCCCCGGCTGGGCCGGCTCCTGAGTAGCGTCGGCACTGTCGGTGGGCGCGTCGGCGCTTTCTGTGGGCGCAGCGGCGCTTTCTGTGGGCGCGGCGGTAGCTTCGCCGTCATCGCTGTCGGCGTCTCCGCCGCAGCCGGCGAAGAGAGCCAGAACAAAGACCACTGAAAGAAGCAGCGCGATAAGCTTTTTTGTGTTCATTATTATACCTCCATTAAAATTTTTTTGTTGGGTGAACTTTTGCAAAGCAGGTTTATAAAATGATAATACATAAAGAGCGTTTTTTTGTCAATATGTTTCGCAAATATTAAATGAAGATTTTTTAAATAAAAACTTTTCCGGTTTTTATAACGGATATTTTGAGGACGCGGGATAATTTTATAAAATGGTTTTACAAAATTGTCTTTACAAATAGAATTAATGCTTATATAATAAAAAAGCAAATATGAAGCAAATATGGAGCTGCAAAATGGATAAAAATGAAAATCCCAGCATAAGGGGAGTCAGGATGTACCGGCACGTCCTCTGTATGAGCGAGAAGCTTTTGTGCGAGGACGGGGGCCCCTTTGCCACGGACAACAATCTGGACCCCGGGGCCATAAGGCGCGTAAACCGCCGGAATATAGGCAGGCTGCTCTATAAGGAGCGCGGCCTTACAAAGCAGGAGCTCTGCGGCAGACTTGAGCTCAGTATGCCCACTGTGACGGCCATACTTCAGGACATGCAGGCCGACGGGCAGATAGAGGTGCGCCAGACCACTGCCTCCGGCGCCGGAAGGCCGCCCTCCCAATATTTTCTCCGGGGAAATGCCCATATATGCGCCGCGATGATGATAAACCGGGAAAATATTGATATTTTAATAGAGGACATCTATCGCAGGGAGCTTTTGAGGGAGACTGTGCAGAAAGAATATGAGGATACTGCGGAATACTGGCAAAGCGCCGCAGAGCATCTGGCGGAGCGGCTGGAAATGCTGGAGGCGGAGCCCAGGGCCGTAATAGGCGTAAACGTGCTCCTGCCCTGCCAGGTGGACCCGGTGGAGCAGTGCGTGGTGGAGGAGAGCGACGATTTCCCGGCCGGCGCATTTTCCACAAAACTCCTCTCGGATATCCTGGACGTGCCTGTGATGGTGAACAACACATATGACGCCGCCGCCTATGAGGCCGTGGGGCGCAGCGCGGCAAACAGGAGCGGCATATGCCTTCACATATCGGATATCGTGGATGCCACATATGTGGTGAGCGGCCGTATACTCCGCTCCAGGGCTTCGGAGATAGGCAGCGCGGGCCACTCCTGCCTTGTGCCCGGCGGGCGCACCTGCCGGTGCGGGAAAACGGGCTGTGTGGAGGCATACTGCGGTACCGGGGTATTTAAAAAGGAGCTGGGCCTTACACTGGGTGAATTTTTAAATTCGGAGCGGGGAGTGAAGGCCAGCCTCTTCTGGTATAACTACCTCAGGGATACGGCGATATTTATCGCAAACCTTATAAATATATCCGACCTGCCGGTGTATCTCTGCGGAGAGCTTGCGGATGAGGTGGCCGGAAGCGAGGATTTCGGGGTTCTCCGGGATATGGTCTCCGGAGAGCTGCCGGAGCGGCGGCGCGGGGAGGCGACTGTAAACTACGGCGGCCCCGTTGAGAGCCTTGCCCTGGACGGCGCTGTTGGAATACTGATATTAAACTTTATATAGTGAAAATATTCTAAGGAGGTTTTTTGATGGAAAAAGTTAAAACCGTTACCGGCAGGTGGGAGGTGTCTCAGGACGTTTCCTTCCGGCAGCTGGTGATAGCCCGGGACGCCGAGATAACGGCCCCCCAGGGCAAGCGCGTGACCATGACCGTGGGCGGCGTCGTCCGGAACATGGCCCCGGGCCGCTATTCCGGGGATATCCGGTTTTCCGTGACCGACGATATACCTGTGGAGTTTTTCATGGGCGACCCGCTGCATCTCACAGCCGCCGTCTGCGTCGAGGACGGGGAGTACAGGGCGGAAAAATCCGTGGCCGCAGCCGCTGTAGGCGGCGACGTGGATGGGGGCATCCACGGTGTTTCGGTCGAGGATAAGTCCGACGGCTTTAACGCCCTGCTTGTAAAGGGCGGCGGCGAATACGAGATCGACGGGGCCGTTGTCAATCTTGAGGGCGACGGCGGAAACGATTTCTGCGGCTTTGCCGCCGGAATATGCGCCCTTGACGACGTTAAGCTAACGGTGAAGAATTCTCAGGTTACGGTGAGGGGCGTTGCCCGTCCCGCCGTTTTCACCGGCGGGCACACTGTCACCCGTCTTGAAAACGTGGTGGTAAGGGCGTATAACGGCGTACTCCCGGCGGAGTACAGGGACTCCATCATGCCCGGCGAGATGAAGTGCGTGCCATGGATGCTGGGCCTTCGGGGCAACTGCCGCGCCACGAACCTGGCCGACTACGGCATTGCCTACTGGGATAACTGCCAGGTATACTCCGAGGGCTGGGGCGTCCTCTCCACCGACGGCGTGGACCTTTGCCGCCTGCACGTTAAGGACACCCATGTTGAGATTACCGGGCCCAGCGGCTACGGGGCTTTCGCTATCGGCAACTGCCACGACTATTTTGACAGCTGCACCATAAAGGTGCCGGATTACGCCCTTATATGCGCAAACGACGACGCCTACGGAAGCTTTTCCAACGGCACCGTTGTGGACGCCGGCAGATTCGCCATTATGTTCTTCCTCAACAAGGGCGGCGCGGACATCAGGGACTGTGTGCTGAACACCGGCGAGACGGCCTTTATGGTCAAGGGCTGCGCGCCTGTTATCAGGGTGGAAAACACGGAGATAAACGCCGGAAACGGCATTATACTCCAGCTTATGAGCAGCGACGACCCGGGAAATCCCCAGGGCTACTACTGCGACCCCACAGAGGACGATGAGGCGGATCCCAGCCACGACCTGACAAAGACCGAGGAGCATATCGACACTATCGCAGAGTTCTGCGATATGAATATAAAGGGCGATTTCTATAACGGCTTTGCCGTCAAGAAGGGCGACACCGGCCCGGCAATGGAGATGCCCGCGCCTCCTCCCATGCCCGAGGGCGAGGACGGACCCGAGGGCGGCCCCGGCCACTTTGAGCCTCCCTATGAGGGCGCCAGGAATCTCTGCCTCACCTTCAGAAACTCTACTGTTGAGGGCGTTATCTCCGCAGCCAAGGCGGTGCACCGTGTGCCGAAGATATCCCAGGAGAACTGCGAGGAGCTGGGCGAGGTGGTGAATACGCCGAGAGAGGCCATAAATAACGGCGTCAACGTGACTCTTGACGGCGCCTCCGTCTGGGTAGTCACCGGCACCTCCTATATCACATCTCTCAATCTGAAACGCGGCGCCAGGGTCACGGCTCCCGAGGGCAGGACCGTCACTATGACGGTGGACGGCGTTGAAACGCCCATAGGCAAGAGCGGAAATTACGCCGGCCATATCACCATATCGGTAAAATAAGGTTTTAAGAGAAATAACAGGCAAGGAGCGGTATATAGGAATACCGCTCCTTACAGAGCGTCGAAAAAGTCCGGCATTTTAGCGGAGTGCTCATAAGACAGTAAACCATCAAGAATTACGAATCACGGCATTCTGTTTGGCGGGATTG
>CAZBUH010000075.1:0-10657 GCA_964495095.1 uncultured Oscillospiraceae bacterium
ACCGCTATTTTGAGTGGGGAGATTCAGAAGTTTCAGGTGGAGGGGTTACATTTATAATTTAAGCTGCGCCTGACCCAGATATTCCATATTCAAATGATCATAAGCCAACCGAGTAGCGTTCCGCCCCCGTGGCGTTCTCGTTAAAAAGCCCTGCTGCATCAAAAACGGCTCATACACGTCCTCTATTGTCACAGACTCCTCGTTTATCGTCGCCGCCAGAGTGTCCAGACCAACAGGGCCGCCGTTATAATTCAGTATTATAGTCTCGAGAATTTTCCTGTCCACGTTATCAAGGCCCAGCTTATCTATATCCATTCTCGTAAGGGCGTCGTCGGCCACGGCCTTTGTTACAGTGCCGTCGCCGTACACCTGGGCAAAGTCCCTTACCCGGCGCAGAAGCCTGTTTGCTATTCGCGGCGTTCCGCGGCTCCGGGACGCTATCTCCCGCGCCCCGTCCGGCTCTATATCTATACCGATTATTTTCGCGCTTCGCATTACTATCTGCTGAAGCTCATCCGTATTGTATAATTCCAGCTTTAATATTATTCCGAATCTGTCCCGCAGCGGAGAGGAGAGCTGTCCCGATCTGGTGGTGGCTCCCACAAGCGTAAAATTTTTAAGCTCCAGGCAGATTGAAGTGGCCGACGGCCCCTGGCCGATTATAATGTCTATCTGCTTATCCTCCATGGCTGGGTACAGGATTTCCTCCACGGAGCGGTTTATCCGGTGTATCTCGTCAACAAACAGTATGTCGTTCTCGTTTAAATTCGTGAGAAGCGCCGCAAGGTCCTTTGGCTTTTCTATGGCAGGCCCGGAGGTCTTTCTCAGGGTGGAGCCCATCTCATTTGCTATTATTGCCGCCAGAGTGGTCTTGCCAAGCCCCGGGGGGCCGTGGAGCAGCACGTGGTCCAGAGGCTCTCCCCTTCTGCGGGCGCCCTCAAGGAACACGGCCAGATTGCTCTTTACCTTCTCCTGCCCGATATACTCCGACAGTGTCTGCGGCCGGAGGGAATATTCACCCTCATCCTCATTCAAAAGCTCAGGGGAAGTTATTTTGCCGTCCGCCCTGAACCTCTCGCCGTCGCTGTAATCAATACTCATAATTTCCTCCGCGCCCAATCAGTTTTTCACGGTATTCTTCAGTACGAGCTTTATTACCTCTTCCACAGTAAGCCCCGAGGTATCCACAGTACGCATTGCGGCGGTAATCTCCTGCTGGCTGTAGCCCAGCACCGCCAAAGCCGCCGCGGCGTCGTTCGCTACGCTGCCCGTAAGCCCGGAGCCGCCGGACGGCACAAAGCCCGCCTTCTGCAGTTCACCGGCCTCCTTGCTCATTTTGTCCTTAAGCTCCAGGATAATCCTCTGGGCGAGACGTTTTCCGACGCCCTGGGCCGCAGTCAGCGCCCTTTCGTCGTCAGTAATTATGGCCACGGCCAGGTTTTCCGGAGCTGCAGAGGACAAAATGGAAAGCGCCGCCTTCGGGCCTACTCCCGAGACGCTTATAAGCATTTCAAAGCATCGCTTTTCATTTAAGTCGTAAAAGCCGTATATATCAAAGGCGTCCTCTTTAATATTACAATATGTAAAAAGCCTGGCTTTCTTGCCTTTTTCAATGTGGGAAAGGGTGTTCAGCGTTGTATTGCACGCGAAGCCCACGCCGCCGCAGTCAATAACCGCCAGGTTCTGCCCGATTTCCGCAACATTTCCCTCTAAATAGTAGAACATTCCGTGCATCCTCCGATTCTGCTGAGTAACGACGAGCTTGCTCTGGCATGGCAAAGCGCAAGAGCCAGCGCATCCGCCGCGTCATCCGGTCTCGGTATCTTATCCATGTTGAGAAGCCGCCGCGTCATATCCATGACCTGGCGCTTTTCCGCCCTGCCGTAGCCGGTCACAGCCTGCTTTACCTGAAGCGGCGTATATTCAAACATCGGTACCCCGCTGTTTTCCCCGGCCAACACAAGCACTCCACGGCCATGGGATACGGCAATTCCCGTTGTGATATTCGTATTAAAAAAAAGCTCCTCTATAGATATGGCATCCGGCTTAAGGCTCGCTATAAGCTCCATGGCGTCCTTATATATCTGGGCGAGGCGTTTTGATAACGGTGCGTGCGCCGGGGTGCTTATTACGCCGTAGCGCATGAGCTTCACATTGCTGCCCTCCGCCTCGATGGCCCCAAAGCCTATGGTGGCCACTCCGGGGTCTATACCTAATATCACCAAAAACCTGCGCCTCCTAAGGAATCATATACATACAGTATGTATTTTACCACATTAAGCTATTTGCCGCAAGAAGCAAAAATTTTTACGCTCATTTTTCATATCTGGCCGTCCAGCGTGTCAATTTCAATATTATTCCGGGCAATTACCCACAGAAGCACAGTTTTCTCATGGCTTTGGCTCTTTAATATTCCGGCGCCGTGGTGTATAATGTAGCCATCAATTTTTAACAAAGGAGCCTTCAATCATGAATGAAATTATTTCAGCCAAAAACGCCCCGGCCGCTATCGGTCCGTATTCCCACGCGGTAAAAGCCGGCGAGTTCCTCTTTACCTCCGGCCAGATAGCCCTTATTCCGGAAACCGGCAAAATTGCGGAGGGCGGCATCGAAGCTCAGGCAAAGCAGGTTTTTTCCAACATACGAGCAGTCCTGGCCGCCGCCGGTATGGACTACTCCGATGTAATAAAGACGACGGTGTTCCTCACCGACCTTGCGGATTTTGCCGCCGTCAACAAGCTGTACGGCGAGCTTTTCCCCGCAAATCCCCCGGCCCGTTCCTGCGTGCAGGTGGCCGCCCTCCCCGGCGGCTCAAAAATCGAGATGGAGGTTATCGCCCGCAAAGCTTAACGCGCCCAGAAAATGAAAACCGGCCCGGGAATCTGCGATTCCCGGGCCGTCAGTTTTTTAAGTATTAGCTTATCAGTTCTTGCCGCCCAGTGCTTTGGTTTTATTGTACGCCGCCTCAACGGCGTCTATCATGACAGAGCGGAATGCCCTGCGCTCCATGGATGCGAGGGCCACTATGGTGCTACCGCCGGGTGAGCATACGGCGTCCCGCAGCTCGCTTACGCTTCTGCCGCTCTCCATAATGAGCTTTGCCGTACCGTAGAGCGTCTGGATGGCGTAGAGCCGCGCCTTATCCCTTGTAAGGCCGCACTCCACAGCCCCGTCCACCAGCGCCTCAATAAAAAGGCACACAAACGCGGGACCGCAGCCGGATACGGCACAGGCGGTGTCAATCTTGTTCTCGTCCAGCTTGTCCAAAATCCCCGCGGGGCCGAGGAAATCGAGAAAGCCCTCCTCATCCTCCTGCGTCACAAGCTCGTTTACGCAGTAAGGTATCATAGCCTCTCCCACGGATGCGGGAGTATTCGGCATTATCCTTATAACAGGACAGCTTCCCAGCATTTCTGAGATATCGGACATGGAAATTCCGGCCGCCATGGTGACGACGGTAAACCTGTCCGTCCTCTTTGCCAGAATATCGCGTATCTCGTCGGCGGTATTGCGCATGACCTGGGGCTTTACTCCAAGTACAATATACCGGCTCCCGGCGGCTGCGGCTCTTGAGTCCCCCACAGCTACGCCGAAATTTTCCTCAAGGCCCTTTAACTTTTCCCTGTTATGCTCGGCGCATATCACTTTATCGCCGCCTAGCCTGCCGGCGGCCACAGCGGCAAGAGTGCCGCCCATGTTGCCGCAGCCTATAAATCCAGCTTCATACTTCATTTAATATTCACTCACCTTATCTGCCCGTTTCCACGGACTATATACTTATATGTGGTGAGCTCATTTAAGCCCACCGGCCCTCTGGCGTGCAGCTTCTGTGTGGATATGCCCATCTCGCAGCCAAGCCCGAACTCCCCGCCGTCAGTAAATCTTGTAGAGGCGTTTACATATACCGCAGCCGAGTCCACAGCGGCGGTGAATTTATCCGCGTTCTCCATATCCTCCGTGATTATCGCCTCGCTGTGGCCTGTAGAGTGGAGGGCAATATGCTCTATCGCCTCCTCCAAACTCCCGACAATCTTTACGGCCAGGATATAGTCGAGAAATTCAGTGTCAAAATCCATCTCTCCCGCCGGAACTCCGGGTATTATCTCCATAGCCTCCCGGCAGAGCCGCAGCTCCACTTCATGAAGGTTTTTCCGTTTTCTATCCTCTGTCAGCCGCTTTTTTAGCTCCGGCAGAAATTTTGCCCCTATATCCCGGTGCAGGAGCAGCACTTCCTCAGCGTTGCAGACGGAAGGCCGGCTGGCCTTGGCGTTCTCCACAATATCCAGGGCCATATCCAAATCAGCGCTTTTATCCACATATATGTGGCATATGCCAGTACCCGTCCTGAGACAGGGAACCTTCGCATTTTCCACGCAGGCGTTTATAAGCCCCGCCCCGCCCCGGGGTATCAGAAGATCGACATAGCCCACGGCCTCCATAAGCTCCACGGCACTTTTTCTTGCGGTATCCTCCACAAGGCCGATAAGCTCCCCAGGCAGGCCCGCAGCGTTAAGCCCTTCCCTCATGGCCTCGGTTATGGCCTTTGCAGAGGCGAAAGCCTCCTTTCCGCCCCGGAGCACTACGGCGCTGCCGGCCTTTATCGCCAGGGCGGCAGCGTCCGAGGTGACATTTGGGCGGCTTTCGTAAATTATGGCTATAAGTCCCATAGGCGCAGAGGTTTTTTCAATTACAAGCCCGTTGGGCCTGCATACCCGCTGCAGCACCTGCCCAACAGGGTCGGGAAGCTCCGCCACGCGGCGGACGCCGTCTGCCATATCCGCTATACGCTCTTTCGTGAGCAGAAGCCTGTCCAACATCGTGTCGGATATCTTTCCGCGGGCTTTTTCCATATCGCCGGCGTTTGCCTCCAAAATCTGCCCCGTATGGGCAACAAGGCTGTCCGCCATAGCTGCAAGAGCCCTGTTTTTTGTTTCGGTATCCGCCGCAGCAATATGCGGACAGGCGCTTTTGGCCCTTTTTAGAATTTCAAGCGTCTCCATTTATTTTTTCCTTCCTATAAATCGGGTGCCCACAGGGCGGCCTTCGACAATATCGTAAAGCGCATCCGGCCTGGAGCCGTTTGTTATTACCATATCGGTACCCTGTGCCATACATATCCGTGCGGCGCTCAGCTTCGTCTCCATGCCGCCGGTGGCAAGCTCGGAGCCTTTTGAGCCGGCGGCGTCCAATATCTCCCGCGTCAGCTCCCTTACCTCCGGGATAAGCTCGGCGCCGCTGTCCTTTCTCGGGTCAGCCGTATAAAGGCCGTCGATATCCGACAGCACCGCGAGGACGTCCGCCCCCACGCTTGTAGCCACAAGCGCTCCCAAAGTATCATTATCCCCCACTGCAATCTCATTTGTGGCTACAGTATCGTTTTCATTCACCACCGGCAGCACTCCCAGCTCCAGCAGCCGCCTTATGGTGTTGCTGAAATTTTCATGCCGGCCCGGATCCTGCATATCCTCGCCTGTTATGAGTATCTGCGCCACGGTATGGCTGTATTCTGAAAAAAGCTTATCGTAGGCATACATAAGCTCACACTGCCCTACCGCCGCGGCCGCCTGCTTTGTAGGCATATCGGAAGGCCGCGATGTAAATCCCAGCTTTCCCACGCCCATGCCGATAGCGCCGGAGGAGACAAGCACAATCTGATGTCCGGCGTTTTTTAAATCGCTTATCACGCGGCAGAGCCTTTCAATATGTCTTATATCCATCCGCCCCGTACTGTGGGCCAGTGTGGATGTACCGACTTTTATAGTGATTCTCAAGGCCAAAGCCCCCATTTCCCAAAAAGATATTCCGATTTTAGCATAGGTTTTCCCGCGGCGCAACCTTTTTTCTCCTGTTTTCATGCCAAAATATGCCCAATTTCAGAATTTTTAAAAATACTCCTGTAATACAGCAAAAATCACATGTCCCGGATTTTGTCTTTCCATGGAAAAAATCCCCGGAACCGATGTAAAGTCAGTCCCGGGGATTTTCAAATACCGCTTATATCTGCATTGCCGCGTCAAAGGCAGTGCGTGTGCAGATGCGCACATTTTTTGCTATCTCGCAGTCGCCCAGCTTAAAGAACACAGGGGCGCACTCCCTGAAGCTCTCGGCCAGGGCGGTTTTGGAGCGCATACCGGAGGAGAACACGACAGTGTCCGCCGGTACGGAATACTCCTTATTGTCGCTGAGATCGACGTAGCTCACGGAATTGTCCGTAATACCGCTGCATCTGGCGTTTACATGTACTGTGCAGGCCTTGGGCACACGGTCGTTAAGGGCCAGGTACGGTGCATAAGCCGAGGCCATGGCAAGCTCCGGGAGCATCTCAAGGACCGTGACATCCTTACCGCCATCGGCAAGATACAGCGCAGTCTCACAGCCGACCTCGCCGCCGCCTATAAGGACTACCTTCTGGCCTATCTCGTCCAGGTGGTTAAAGCACTGCTCTGCGGTGATGACGTTCTTCCCCTTGCTTCCCTCAATTGGGAGAATTATCGGGTCGGAGCCTACGGCGGCCATTACCACATCGTAGTTTTCCTTAGATATCATCTCAGGCGTAGCCTCGCAGTTTAAGATTACCTTACATCCGCACTTTTTGACCATGTTGAGCTGGTATTTGAGATATCTGTTCAAGTCACGCTTAAAGGAAGCGTACTCGGAGAACACTATCTTGCCGCCCAGATGGTCCCTCGCCTCATAGAGCGTTACATCGTGGCCTCTCTCAGCGGCATAGTATGCAGCCGCCATTCCGGCAGGCCCGCCGCCGATTACCGCTACCTTCTTGGGAGTAGTTGTAGCCGGGATAAACTGATTGAGTATGTACTCACGGCCCACTTTGGGGTTTGCTGAGCACGCAAACTCCATCTCCATATCATAGGAGAGGCAGTTAAAGCACTTAAGACACGGGATTATCTCGTCCTCTTTGCCGAACTTCGCCTTGTTCACGCAGTCGGCGTCAGCGATTGCGCCGCGGGCCATAGCGACCACGTCGGCCTTGCCCTCTGCCAGCGTCTTTTCAATAAGCTCAGGCTCCTGGAAAGCGCCGAGAGTAAGCACCGGGATTTTAACTCCGGACTTTTTGACAGCCTCTGCAAACTCCACATTGCAGCCCGGCTCATAGAACTCGACGGGGTGCATACGGGTCTGGGTCACATCGTCCTCCACGGTGCCGCAGGAGATGTGGGCCAGATCTATCTTATCTTCTACACGCTTAATAAAGTCAACACAGTCGGCTATCTTGCCGCCGCCCTCTATAAGCTCATCTCCGGAGAGACGCACCTCAATCGGCACTCTGGGTCCGACGGCATTTCTCACGGCGTCTATTATCATCATGGGGAAGCGCGCTCTGTTCTCTGGGGAGCCGCCGTATTTATCGGTACGCCTGTTGGAATACGGGGACAGGAACTGGCCCAGCAGAGTGCCGTGGCCAAAGTGGAGCATGACCATATCAAAGCCAACCTTCACGGCGTACTTTGCCGCGAGGGCATAGTCGTCCACCATCTTGAGCATCTCCGATTCAGGGAGCTGGGGTATGACCTCTCCCTCCTCCTCGACCTCGCTGACAGCGTACATTACCTTTTCGCCGTTCCCGTCAAGGCCCTGGCGGATAAAGGCCAGCATTTCAAGGGATATCTTCGCGCCGAAGAAATGCACGGCGGTAGTAAGCCTGTTCCAGTAATTGTGGTATCTCTCCTGAAAAATATCAGGGTCGGAATGAACCCCGTCAGAAAGTCCAAGCCTGTCCATGTTCTGGCAGGAAAATGTTATGCAAGCCGCACCGCCTCTGGCCTTCTCGCGGTAATGGGCGATAGTCGCCTCATTGGGATAAGGCTCGCCTGCGGAAAGGAGATGCACTCCTGTGGGCGCAGTCCAAATGCGGTTTTTAAAAATTACATTTCTCAGCGTTATCGGGCTGAATATGTGGGGATATTTATTTTCCATAGCTTAGCCTCCAGTAGGTGTTTGTTGTTGTATTGTAACACATTATTTATTATATAGCAAATATATTTTCAGAAAAGCGGTTTGCATAAATATCCGTCCCGGAACCTCTTACCGGCCACGTCCCGCTTTGCGAAAATATCTGCCCCTCCGGCATGCGTTCCGGAGGGCCAAAATCCGTCACATTATTTTTAAATACTTTCCGATATCCTCTTTCATCCGCAGAGCCTCGGCACGGGCCGCCTCCTGATAATCCAGGCCGTTTCTGCCCGTCTTTTTCCAGGCGCATATTATGGCGCGGGATGAATTTATCACAGCCCCGTGCCCTTTTTCGTTAAAGGCATGTACAACGTCCGCAGCTCCGCCGCCCTGGGCGCCGTAGCCCGGCACCAGGAAGAAGGTATGGGGCAGTTCTTTCCGCAGAATTTCAAGCTCCGCCGGATATGTGGCCCCTACCACGGCTCCCGCGCAGGAAAAGCCGTATTTCCCCTCGGTACCGGCGGATATTTTCTGAATGAGCTTTGCCGCCGTCATATATACGGTCATATCCCCCACCTTCAAATCCTGAAGCTCTCCAGAGGATGGGTTTGACGTTTTCACCAGCGCAAAAATGCTCTTACCATACTTCCGGCAGTCCTCAATAAACGGATTTATTCCGTCGCTGCCAAGATATGTGTTCACCGTCAGGCAATCGCAGGAAAACGGGGCTATCTCCCGTCCGCCCACAGAGACTGTGCCCAAATATGCCTGGCTGTAGGCCGCCGCCGTGGAGCCTATATCGCCGCGCTTTGCGTCCATAATTACGTAAAGGCCGCGGCTTTTGGCGTATTCGCAGGTTTTTGCAAGGGCGGCCTCCCCCTCCCAGCCCAGCATTTCATAGTAGGCCGACTGGGGCTTTACCGCCGGTATCACGTCGCACAGCGCGTCGATAAGCCCGCAGTTAAATTCGTAATAGGCGTCGGCCACAGCGCCAAGGGTCTCGCCCTTTTCGGCAATATGCTTTGCAATTATGTGCTCCGGCACATATTCCGGCCTTGGATCCAATCCCGCCACAGCAGGGTTTTGCTTTTCGATTATCTTCTCCTGTAAAACATCAAATGACATTGCACTCTCTCCTTTATATATCCCGATAGACCACGCGGCCCCCGGCTATTGTAAACTTCACCCGGCCCATAAGCTCCACGCCGGCAAACGGCGTATTTCTGGCCTTTGATTTAAACTTCTCCGGCTCTACCGTCCATTTTTCATCGAGCTTAAACAGCACAATGTCCGCCGGCGCTCCCGGAGCCAGCGTCCCGCACGGAAGTCCCAGTATTTTTGCCGGATTTAAGGACATAAGCCGCACTATATCTGAAAGCCTCATCCGGCCGGTGTGGTATAAAGCCGTCAGGGCAAGGCCCAGGGACGTCTCAAGCCCCACCATACCGCTGGGGGCCTCAGTAAGCGGCTTCGCCTTTTCCTGATCGCTGTGGGGAGCGTGGTCTGTCACGATTGCGTCTATAGTGCCGTCCAGCAGCCCTTCCAGGACAGCCTCTCTGTCCGCCGCAGTCCTGAGAGGCGGGTTTACCCGGGCCGCAGTCCCTTTTTTAATAATCTCATCCTCGGTAAGAGTAAAATACTGGGGGCAGGTCTCCGCTGTCACATTAATGCCGGCGGCCTTGCCTTTCCTTATTATATCTACCGTCCCCGCCGTGCTCACATGGGCAATATGGACATGGGCTCCCGTATATTGGGCCAGCATAATGTCGCGCTGGGCCATAATATCTTCCGCCACAGCCGGCCTGCCCGGTATGCCCAGCATTTCCGATATCCGCCCCTCGTTTACCGCCCTGCTGCCGACCATCTCCGCGTCCTCGCAGTGACTGCTTATAAAAAGCCCCAGCTCCCGGGCCTTTTTCATTGCCTCGAACTCGATGACCGCCCGCTGTACCGGCATACCGTCGTCAGAGAGGGCCACGGCGCCGGCCTCCCTGAGCGCCTCAAAATCCGTAAGCTCCAGCCCCTTTTCTCCAACGGTCACGGCTCCGTAGGTGAGCACATTTATCCCCGTGGTTTTCCCCTTCTCCAGAATGTATTTCACGGTCTCGGGATTATCCGCCGCGGGATTTGTGTTCGGCATACAGACCACCGTCGTAACGCCGCCGGCCGCCGCAGCCCCGGCCCCGGTTACGATATCTTCCTTCCAGGTAAAGCCCGGGTCCCGGAAGTGGACGTGCATATCCACAAGCCCGGGCGCGGCGCAGAGGCCGGAGCCGTCGATAACCTCACCGCAGCCGGGGCTTTCCGCTATCTTTTTTCCCTCTATGAAAATATTTCCCACCGCGTCAATATTGCGGCTGGGATCGATGATTCTGACATTTTTTATTACAGGCATTTTCATCACCGAATTAATTATAAATTATCATAAATAATTTGGCAAGAATATTAACGTCAGTCAGGGCATAATAATCCCGGATAACGAGAAACGGAGGGTTTTTGCATGTCAAGCATTGATTTTGTAAAGGGCATGAGCTTCGGAATAATCGCCGGCGCGACTATTGGCATTGCCATGGCTCCGAAAAATAAACGCAAAAAGACCATGGCCGGCCGTGCGCTGCACACCATGGGCGAAATTGTGGAGAATATCACCGACGCGATAGGTATGTAAAGAGGTCTGCGCTGACGGTATATAAGCTCCATACGGTTTATGAAAAAGCCGTTAAAATGCGGTATCACATTCAAA
>CAZBUH010000076.1:0-9960 GCA_964495095.1 uncultured Oscillospiraceae bacterium
CGCGCTTCAGCCTCGCCATGTCCGAGCCGGTTTTGACCACGGCCCTGAATAAGACCGCCTGGCTCATGGGAAAAGGGTACCCGGCCCCCATATATGGCGGCGAGCCGTGCTTTGGGGCGGAAACGGCCCTCTCCGGGAAAACCGTGATAGCCTGCGGCTGCTGCGGAAGGGAAGAACTGCTGGGACTTTTAAGCGGCGGCGCTGCGGAAAAGGCCCTGGAGGACACGCTGAAATATTGGAGCGAAAAGCTGGGGAGCTTTGAGGTTAAAACGGGCTTTCCGGAGCTGGACAATTATTTAAACGGCTGGGCGCTCTACCAGACCATAGCCTGCCGGCTCATGGCCCGAACCTCCATTTACCAGAGCGGCGGGGCCTACGGCTTCAGGGACCAGCTCCAGGACGCGGTGAATATTATCCTTGTGTGGCCGGAGAAGGCCAGGGAGCAGATAATCCGGGCGGCGGGGCACCAGTATGAAGCCGGCGACGTCCAGCACTGGTGGCATTCCACTGACGCCGGGGACCGGGGCGTGAGGACAAGGATGTCCGACGATTTGCTGTGGCTGCCCTACGCCGTATGCCGCTACGTGGAGATGACCGGTGACAGGGGCATACTGGACGTTCCCGTGCCGTATCTCCGTTCTCCTGAGCTTAAAAAGGGCGAAAAGGACAGGTACGAGTCGCCTGAAAATACCGATTACAGGGAGGATATCTACTGCCATATAAAAAAGGCGGTGGAAAAAGCCGCCGCCCGGAGCGTAGGGGAGCACGGGCTGTGCCTTATGGGCGCCGGGGACTGGAACGACGGAATGGACAGGGCCGGCGCCGGGGGCCGGGGCGAGAGCGTGTGGCTCACCTGGTTTTTTGCAGTGGTCCTCCGGAAAATGGCGGAGCTAACCGGGGACGGGAAATATAAGGACATGGCCGACCGGTACAGGGCCGCGGCGGAAAACGCCTGGGACGGCGCCTGGTATAAGCGGGGCTGGTTTGACGGAGGCGAGCCCATGGGAAGCCGTGATAGCGCCGAGAACAGGATAGATTCCATCGCCCAGAGCTTCGCCGTGTTCGCCGGGGGCGAAAATTCAGAAGCTGCCGTCAAATCGGCGCTGGATAGCCTCTTTGACAGGGAGCACAGGCTTGTAAAGCTTTTTACCCCCGCCTTTAACGGGCAGGGGCCGGATCCTGGCTATATAAAGGACTACGGCCCGGGCTTCCGGGAAAACGGCGGACAGTATACCCATGGCGCGGTGTGGCTGGCCATGGCCTGTCTGAGAGCCGGTATGGTACAGGAGGGCGCAGAGCTTTTAAGGGCTGTGCTGCCGGGCGGCCGGGACGAGAAAATCTACAAAACCGAGCCGTATGTGCTGGCCGCGGATATCTATTCAAATCCCGCCCATGTGGGCCGGGGCGGCTGGACCTGGTACACCGGCGCCGCAGGCTGGTATTTCAGGGCCTGCGCCGAGGAGCTTCTGGGCCTTAAAATGCGAAACGGCAGGCTGTTTATAGAGCCAAACCTGCCGAAAGGGATGGACGGCTATACCGCCGGACTTCTCGGGCATGTTATAGAGGTAAGGGCTGGGAAAATAACGGTGGACGGGAAGCCCTGGGACGGAAGCGGCATTTTTTCAGGAATTTATAATAATTTAATATCCAACGTGTAATCTGTGTGCTATAATATCTGCATCTGCAGCAGCGGAACGGAAAACATTTCCCGCGCCGCGGAGTGCGGCGGTCTTTCCGGCATTAATGGGAGGTACTATGGAGAGAAAAGAAATAATGCCATTCGTGTTCCTTACACGGGTGGGGAGTGAAAAATTCAAGACAAGCTTTATGAGCGTGAGCCTGCTCACCCAGCTATGCCGGGAGAACGCCTCGGCAAACGCCCTTATCCCCAGGGTGCTCCGGCGCGGTACGGAAAAGCACCCTGACATGGAGAAGCTGGAGGCGCGGCTTTCCGAGCTTTACGGGGCCAGAATAGAGCCCGAGATCAGGAAAAAGGGCGAGATACAGTGCGTGGGCTTTATGGCGGACTTTGCCGACGACGCATATATACCAGGCGGCGAAAAGCTGCTGGAGCCCGTGGCGGAGCTTATGGGCGAGCTGCTCTGCCGCCCCAAAACGGAGAAAAAGCTCCTTTGCGGCGAGTATGTGGAGAGCGAAAAGGAGAAGCTGGCCGACGAGATACGGGGCCGGATAAACGATAAGCGCTCCTACTCCGTGCAGCGGCTTATTGAGCTTATGTGCCCCGCGGAAAATTACGGCGTCAGCAGATACGGCGGCGAGGATGCAGTGGAGGAGATAACACAGGAGAGCCTTACGGAGCGCTACAGGGAGCTTTTAAGGACGTCCTGCGTTGAAATCTTTTACTGCGGCTCGGCGGATTTTGACCGCGTGGAAAAGGCCGTGGCCTCCGCCTTTAAGGAGCTGCCGGAGGCGGAGCCGGACTATGACCTGGGCACCGACGTGCGGATGAACACAGTTGAGGAGAAGGTCAGGTATTTCGAGGACAAAATGAACGTGACCCAGGGGAAGCTCGCCATAGGCTTCCGCATGGGCGACTGCATGGAGGAGCCGGATTACGGCGCCATGATGGTGTTTAACGCCATCTACGGCGGCAGCGTGAATTCAAAGCTGTTTATGAACGTCCGCGAAAAGCTTTCCCTGTGCTATTTCGCCAGCTCTGTTTTGGAGCGGCACAAGGGCGTCCTGATAGTCTCCTCCGGAATAGAGTTTTCAAAATATCAGGAGGCCCTGGACGAGATAATGGCCCAGCTTGAGGCCGTCAAAAACGGGGACTTTACGGATAAGGAGCTTTCCGACGGCATAAAGTATGTTGTAAACAGCCTGCGCACCGTTATGGACAGCCAGGCCAGAACCGAGGATTTCTATCTCAGCGGCATAATCGACGGCGTGGACATGACGCCGGCGGAGCTTGCCGGAAGGGTGGAGAAGGTCACGGCGGAGGACGTAAAACAGATAGCCGCCGGGGTCACGGCGGACGCCATATACTTTTTGAGAGGGGAGGACGAGAGCCTTGGAGCTTAAAACCTATGAAAACGTGGGCGAAAGGGTCTGGAGCTGCACCCTTAAAAACGGGCTTAAGATATTCGTAATCCCGAAACCGGGCTACAACAAGGCCTACGCCTTTTTTGCCACCCGCTACGGCGGGGCCGACAGGCGCTTTAAATACGGCGGGAAATGGATAGATACCCCTGAGGGCGTGGCCCATTTTTTAGAGCACAAGATGTTCGACACAAAGGACGGAAACGCGCTCCAGGAGCTGGCCTCCAACGGGGCCTCGCCAAACGCCTTTACCTCCTCGGGCATGACGGCGTACCATTTTGAGAGCACGGAGAATTTTGAGAAAAACCTCCGATGCCTCCTGAGCTTTGTGTCGGTGCCGTATTTTACCCCTGAGAGCGTAAAAAAGGAGCAGGGGATAATCGGCCAGGAGATAAGGATGTGCGAGGACGAGCCCGGGCACGCCGTATACTATAACCTTTTAAAATGCCTGTACGATAAGCACCCGGTCCGGGACACTGTGGTGGGCACCGTTGACAGCATAGCGGAGATAACCGCCGACACCCTCTATAGCTGCCATAAGATATTCTATAACCCCTCAAACATGGTGCTCTGCGTTGCGGGAAACGTGGAGCCGGAGCGCATAGCCGAAATCGCGGAGGAGGTGCTTCCAAAGGAGCCGGGGGAGGTGCCGGAGCGTGACTACGGCGAAAAGGACGCGGAGGACCCTCTTGTAAAAAGGGCAGAGGCGAAAATGGAGGTTTCGGCCCCGATATTCTGCGCAGGCGGCAAATTGGAGCCGGAAAAGGGCGAGGCCTTCCTCCGGCAGCAGCTGGCCGGGAGCATTGCCCTGGAATGCCTTATGGGCAGCGGCTCGGAGCTCTATTCCAGGCTCTATTCCCAGGGGCTTATAGCCTCGGATTTCGGCTTCAGCGTGGATACGGTCTGCGATGTGGCCTACGCCGTGTTCGGCGGCGAGAGCCGGGACCCCGACAGGGTCTTTGAGGAGATAAAAAAGGAGGCGGCGAAAACGGCGGCCTCCGGCGTTGACAGGGAGCTTTTCCGCAGGGTGAAGCGGGCTGAATACGGGGAATTCCTAAGAGGGCTTAACTCCGTTGACAATATGTGCTATAATTACGCTGAAAGCTGGTTTTACGGATATGATTTCCTCAGGGTGTTCCAGGTGATAGAGGATATAACCGCAAATGACGCCGAGGAATTTATCGCCCGGACCCTTGGGCCGGAGCATCTTGCCATATCAATAGTCGGGCCGGCGTAAAGAGAGGATGATATTGTGGGCAACGCAGTGATCTCATTTCCGATTTTCGGTGATTTCTCAATTAATCCAACCAGGTATTTTACGCTTTTCGGGCACAATTTTTACTGGTACGGCCTGATAATCGCCGTGGGCTTCCTGCTGGCGGTCATATACGGCCTGAAAAGGGCAAAGGATTTCGGCCTAACCCAGGACGATATAATCAACATGCTCATCTGCGCGGTCCCCTCGGCGGTGGTCTGCGCAAGGGCCTATTATGTTATTTTCAATTTCTCCGAATACAGGGATAACCCTGTGGACGTGTTCAAAATATGGAACGGCGGCCTTGCCATCTACGGCGGGATCATAGGCGCTATACTGGCAGTGGTAATATACTGCCGTGTGAAGAAGCTGAAGATCGGCCCGATGCTCGACGTAGGCGCCCTGGGGCTTTTTATCGGACAGGCCATAGGCCGCTGGGGGAATTTCATAAACCGTGAGGCTTACGGCGCGGCCACGAGCCTTCCCTGGCGCATGGGACTTACAAATTCCGCCGGAACGACAATTTACGTACACCCCTGCTTCCTCTACGAGTCGCTCTGGAATGCGCTTGGCTTTGTGCTGATGCACTTTATATCAAAAAAGCACAGGAAATACGACGGCCAGATATTTATAATGTACATGGGCTGGTACGGTCTGGGCCGCATGTTCATAGAGGGACTGAGGACCGACAGCCTGTACCTTTTCTCGACGAATATAAGGGTTTCCCAGCTTCTGGCCGGAATCACGTTCCTTGCGGCGCTGGTGCTGCTTTTCTGGAACAGGGTCATGCGGCCCCACGAGCCGGAGGAGATGCTGGTATATAAGGTAAATCACCCGGAGACTGAGGAGAAAAAAGAGAGCGTACACGTCCTGACAGACGAGGAGCTGTACAACAGTGTCATACCGGAGGAGGAACCCCTGCCCCCGGACGACGAGATACAGGAGGCGCCTGTGGTGGAGCCTGTGGATGTGACGCTGCACGACACCGATCCGGTAGATGAAGGGAACAATTTACAGCAGTAAATTTATAATTTGAAAGGAAGGATAAACATGGCAAATTTCGAGGATATAAAGCAGAAAGCCGTAGAGACGGCGGGCACCATAGCGGACAAGTCGGTTGAGCTGGCGAAGGCCGCAGCGGAAAAAACCAGGGATCTTGCGAAAATAGCAAAGCTCACAACGGAAATTGGCATCGAAAAGGAAGGCATAAGGAGAAATTACAGCGCCATCGGCAAGCTTTATTACGAGCTGCACAAGGACGATGCGGAGGATGCGCTCAGTCAGGCCGTTGCGGAGATAACCGCGTCCTATGAGAAGATCGCCGGCAAGGAGGCGGATATCGAGGCCGTAAGGGCCAAGGCACCTGACGGGATAATAGAGGCTGAGGCTGAGGCCGCCGACGTGCCAGAGGAGGACGCCGGAGCGCAGGAGGCGGCTCCGGAGGAGGAGCCTCAGGAGGCCCCCGCGGAAGAAGAGCCCGCCCCTGAAAATCAGGAATAACTGTCATAACGCTCTGCCGGCGAATGCCGGGAAAGGCCCTCGAAAAATCGAGGGCCTTTTTTGCGGCTGCCGGCGGCTGTTGGAAAATATGCGAAAACCGGGCATTATTTTCAACGCCGGCCCGGCGGGTTGTGCAAATTTACCTACAGAGGCCGAAGAATCCAAGTTTAAGTTCTCCGCTTTTTTCGTAAAGTACGGTTGTGGGTTTCCGCGTTTTTTGGTATAGTTTTTATCAGGAAAAACTTTGATAAATAAAAGCCATTGGAGGGTTATTTGCATGAGAGTACAGTTTACCGAAACAGTGCTGAGAGACGCAAACCAGTCGCTCATAGCTACCCGTATGCCTTTTGAAAAGTTCGAGCCTATACTCGAGACTATGGATAAGGCCGGTTACTATTCCGTTGAGTGCTGGGGCGGCGCCACCTTTGATTCCTGCCTCAGATATCTGGACGAGGACCCATGGGAGAGGCTGCGCAGGATCAGGGCGAAAATGCCGAACACAAAGCTCCAGATGCTGCTCCGGGGCCAGAATCTCCTGGGCTACAAGCACTATCCCGACGACGTTGTGAGGATGTTTGTAAAGAAGTCCGTTGAAAACGGAATTGATATAATCAGGATATTTGACGCCTTAAACGACATGCGCAACATCCAGGTGGCTGTGGACGAGACGATAAAGTGCGGGGCCGTAGCCTCCGGCGCCATTTCCTACACCACCAGCCCGGTGCACACGCTGGAAAAGTATGTGGAGCTTGTAAAGGAAATGGAGAAGATGGGCTGCGCCACGATCTGCATAAAGGATATGGCCGGCGTTATGACCCCCAGGGAGTCCTGGGACCTGGTAAGGGCCCTCAAGGACGCGGCGCCCGATATGCCCCTTGTGCTGCACACCCACTGCACCACCGGTATGGCGTACATGACGGTACTCAAAGCGGTAGAGGCCGGGTGCGATATTATCGATACCGCCTCCTCCTGCTTCTCCGGCGGCACCTCCCAGCCTGCCACCGAGACTCTGTATGACGCGCTTAAGGAGCTGGGATACGAGGTCGGCCTTGACAGGGCCGTGCTGAAAAAGGTAAACGACCACTTTAAGCCTGTCCGGGACGAATATATCGCCTCCGGCCTTCTGAAGCCCAAGGCCCTTGTGACAGATACCGACGCCCTTACCTATAAGGTCCCCGGCGGAATGCTCTCCAATATGATGGCAAACCTTGAGGATATGCACGCCCTCGACCGTATGGAGGAGGCGCTTGTGGAGATTCCGAAGGTCCGTGAGGACATGGGCTATCCGCCCCTTGTTACGCCCCTTTCCCAGATGGTGGGCAACCAGGCCGTCACAAACGTGCTTGTGGGCGAGAGGTATAAGAACGTCAGCAAGGAGATAAAGGCGTATCTCAGAGGCGAGTACGGCAGAGCGCCGGGGAAAATAAACGCGGAGCTTCAGAAAAAGGTTCTGGGAGACGAGCAGCCCATAACCTGCCGCTTTGCCGATACCCTGGAGCCGGCCTTTGAAAAGACGAAGGCGGAGCTTGGGGACACGGCCAGAAGCGACGAGGACGTGCTTTCCTATATCGCATTCCCCCAGCAGGCCGAGAAATTCTTTGAGGCCCGGAAGGCAAAAGAGGAAAAAACGGTAAAATACACAATTACCGAGGCGTGAGGGGAGTTAGAGCATGAACGACCTGTTTCACCTTTTTAATTCCAACGTGTCCATCGGACAGGCGCTGCTGTATTCTGTTATCGGTTTGGCTGTAGTATTTCTTATGCTGGCCATCCTTATGGTGATAATCAGGATAATGGCGGCCATTATGGAAAAAGCCATAAAAAAACCGCAGATTTCCGAGAGCGCTGAGCCTCCCGCGGAGACGCCCAAGGCTCCGCCCGCACCCGGCTCCGCCGGCGAGCTGAAGCTTGTGGGCGTAACGGAGAGAGAAGCGGCCATGATAATGGCCATAGTGGCGGACAATATGGGCAAGCCCATAAACGAGCTGCGCTTTAAATCCATCAGGGAGGTAAAGGAAGATGAAATATAAAGTTACCCTTAACAACAAGACCTACGAGGTAGAGGTGGAGGCCGGAGAGGCCATGCTGGTGGATGAATACGAGGCTTACGCGCCCGCCGCGGCCACTGCGCCCGCGGTTTCCGCCGCTCCCGCTGCGGTGCCTGCGGCGCCTGCTCCCGCAGCCCCTGCCGTTACAGCGGCCGGTGAGACCGTCGCCTCGCCTATGCCCGGGAATATCCTGGACGTCAAGGTAAGCCAGGGCGCCTCCGTCAAGGCCGGGGACGTTGTGATGATTCTTGAGGCGATGAAGATGGAAAACGAGATCGTGGCCCCCAGGGACGGCGTTGTGGCCCAGCTTGTGGTGTCGAAGGGAGCAACGGTGGATACCGGCGCTCCGCTCTTCGTGATTGCATAAGGAGGGCGGAGAATGACCGATGTTTTGGAAAAGGTAGGCACCATGTTTACAGACTCGGGCTTTGCCGCGTTCTTTGCCGACGGCGGCTGGAAGTCCCTGATAATGATACTTCTTGCATGTGTGCTGCTGTACCTTGGAATCGTAAAAAAATTCGAGCCGCTGCTTCTTGTGGGCATCGCCTTCGGTATGCTGCTTACGAACCTGCCCGGCTCCGACATGTACCATCCTGAACTGTGGGACGCCTTTATAGCCGGCGATATCGGCTACGGCACGATAATACATGAGGGCGGGCTTCTGGATATACTATACTGCGGCGTAAAATCCGGCCTGTACCCGTCGCTCATCTTTATGGGCGTTGGCGCCATGACCGATTTCGGCCCGCTGCTCTCAAATCCCAAAAGCCTGCTTTTGGGTTCGGCGGCCCAGCTTGGCGTTTACTGCGCCTTTATTCTGGCTGTTGTTCTGGGCTTTGACGGCAATGCCGCCGCCGCTATCGCAATTATCGGCGGAGCCGACGGCCCCACCGCCATTTTCCTCACCACAAAGCTGGCCCCGGCGCTTCTGGGCGCTATCGCCATCGCCGCCTACTCCTACATGGCGCTTATCCCCCTCATACAGCCGCCCATAATGCGGGCGCTCACCACCAAGAAGGAGCGGGAGATAGTCATGACCCAGGAGCGGACGGTCTCCAAGACGGAAAAAATAATCTTCCCCATTGTGGTGTCAATTTTCGTAATCCTTCTCCTGCCCAGCACGGCCCCGCTTATCGGCTCGCTGATGCTCGGAAATCTCTTCAGGGAGTGCGGAGTTACGGATCGCCTTTCCGACACCGCCCAGAACGCCCTTATGAACATAGTCACAATATTCCTGGGCATAAGCGTGGGCGCTACCACCGTGGCGAAGAACTTCCTGAACTTCCAGACAATCGCCATCATTGTCCTCGGCCTGCTGGCGTTCTGCTTCTCCACTGCGGGCGGCCTGCTCCTTGGAAAGCTTATGTGCGTATTGACCCACGGAAAGATAAATCCCCTTATCGGCTCCGCCGGAGTTTCCGCCGTCCCGATGGCAGCCCGGGTGAGCCAGGTGGAGGGACAGAAGGCAAACCCGAAGAACTTCCTGCTTATGCACGCCATGGGGCCCAACGTGGCCGGAGTTATCGGCTCCGCCGTCGCAGCGGGATTCCTGCTGGCAATATTCGGCTGAAACTATCGCATAAAAAATCCGCCCGGAATTTTCCGGGCGGATTTTTTATGCTTTTTGATTTGTACGGCGGCAAATACAAAGGAAACAGTAAACGCAAGGATGCCGGCGACAGGGGCGCCGATGTACTTATCTGAAATTCAAGATATCGCGGAATGTTTTCGACAATTTATAATTTAAGGGCTTACCCGCAAATTTTCAGCGGGTAGGCCCTTTCACAATTTTATGGGGAGGATCGTTTATGGAAATATATGGATATATTCGCGTGAGTACACGTGAACAGAATGAGGACAGGCAGCTTATCGCCCTGCATGAGGTGGGCGTGATGGAGAAGAATATCTATATGGACAAGCAGAGCGGCAAGGACTTTGACCGGCCCGCCTACAAGCGGCTGCTGCGAAAACTGAAAAAAGACGATCTGCTCTATATCAAGAGCATTGACCGTCTTGGCAGGAACTATGAGGAAATTCAGACGCAATGGAGAGCTATCACGAAGGAGAAGGGCGCAGATATTTGTGTGCTGGATATGC
>CAZBUH010000077.1:0-9921 GCA_964495095.1 uncultured Oscillospiraceae bacterium
TTTCTTCTTACATACTCCGCTCTTCACAGCCGCAGCCAAATCTGCGGCCTGTTGTTATGCCTTGATTACTTCCTGATTTTTCTTTCGCTTTTTTCGATCATACCCCTTGACTTTTTATAGCTGGTCTTTCTTCACAAAACAAGTCACCCCTTTTTTTCGCACAAAGAAAGCGAGGAGTGCTTGACAGGCTGTGCAGAATCATGATGGCGGAGCCCTGCTTTTCGCCCCGCCGTGGTAAATCCAACATTATGAGACATATATGACTTATATTCAATGATTACTGGGATTGCTATAACATTAACGTCATAGTAGAGCGGCGTAATATATATTTAACATTTGTTTAAAAATCAATTATAATTAAATATATTTATGAATTAGGAGGTCACAATATGTCAAAGATAAAAAAAGTAATTTCTCTTCTCTTAGCCTGTATGCTTTTACCAGCGATCTTTGCAGGCTGCGGCTCCGGCTCTGCTGATGATGACAACCTCGTTGCCACTGAGGCTCCCGCAGTCACTGACCAGATCACGCCTATCGACTCCTCCGACAGTGACGCTGACACCGACGCCGCCCAGACTGATGCGCCCGTTTCTGTCTATCCCCTGGCAGGTGCTCCCATTGAGGTCTCCCTCTGGATGGAAAACTTAACTAGGGTCACCTCTCCTATCGACATCACCGAGATGAGCGGCTTCCAGATGTGGGACTCTGTTGAAGAAGCTACAGGCGTTGAACTGTCACTTGTGACCGCCTCCTCCGATTTGGCCTCCGAGCAGTTTAACATCATGGTCACCTCCGGCGACTACTGCGACCTTATAAGCGGCGTACATAACTACTACAACACCGGCGTAGCCGGCGCCATAAACGACGATGTCATTATTGATATCTCCGGATACATGGATAAGTACCTCCCCAACTATTCCGAGTATCTGAACGCTGACACCGACCTCTTGGCATCCTCCAAGCTGGATGCCAGTGGGACCATCGGCGAGGTGATGATGGTCTACTCCTACCGTGTGGCCACATGGGGCCTTGCCATCCGTCAGGACTGGCTGGATGAGCTCAATCTGAGCGTCCCTGAAACCATCGACGATATGCACGACGTTCTCACCGCCTTCAAGACAAACTACGGCATCAGTCACGCACTTTTACTCACACAGAGCGTTGGCTATGACGATGCCGAGATAGCCAGCGCCTATGGCGTATCCGGCTACTGCCTGGAAGGTCAAAGAGCCAACAGCCACCTCTATCAGGTGGACGGCACCGTTCACAGCTCCTTTATTGAGGACGGATACCGGCAGTATCTGGAAACTCTCCATAACTGGTACGGCGAGGGCCTCATTTCCTCCGACTTCACCAGTATCCCTTCCATCTGCTTTGCTGAGGAAAATATGCAGCCAATAGCTAACGGCGAGACCGGCATCTTCTACATGAACGCCAGCTTTGCTTCTGAGCTGCCCGCAATGCAGACCAACGAAAACTACACCATCGCCCCCATCTCCTCACCTGCGCTGAACAAGGGTGACGAGATTCAGAACTACACCGACCTCCAGATGTTCACCACCGCCAACACCGTCAGCGTCTCCACAGAGTGCGAGAATATCGAGGCTGCTCTCAGATATGTTGACTGGTGGTACACAAGAGACGGTTATCTCACCACAAACTACGGCGTTGAGGGCGTCTCCTATGAGCTGGACGAAAACGGCGAGCCCCAGTGGGACGAGGACAACATTGTGAACAGCCCCTACCTCTCCGAGTATGCCTACAGAGCAATTATCCAGCCCTATGCCGTCAACAACAACATCCCATTCGGCGTTATCAACGAGGATAAGGACAGTTGCTTCGATCCTGAGACGACCTTACAGTGCAAGCAGCTCTGGAGTCAGGCCGACAACTCCCGTCTGATCCCCGCCATCTCCTTCACCGATGACGAGACGACAGAGCTGGCCCGCCTGCTCACCGATATCGAGACATATGCCTCAGAGAATATCGCCAAGTTTATCACCGGAGACAAGCCCCTCTCCGATTGGGACTCCTTCGAGGCCCAGCTAAAAAATATGGGCATCGAAAGGGTCATAGAAATTTATCAAAACGCAGTTGACCGCTTCTACGCAAACGTATAAAAGAAAAATAAAAATCGCCGCTTGCTTATGCGGGCGGTGATTTTTATAAGCAATCCCCTGAAAAATTGGGGAAAATGTTATAAATTAGGAGAGTAGCAAAATGAAGGAGATTCTTACAGATGTTGCTGTCATTGGTTCCGGTCCAGCCGGTACCTCTGCGGCTGTCACCGCCGGAGAGTCGGGACTTAATGTCATTATCATCGAGCAGTCCGATCGCCCCGGCGGCATGGCCGGAGGCGGAAACGGCCTTTTCGCAGCAGGCACCGACGAGCAGAAGTCCGTAAATATTGATTACCCCGTAGAGCGGGCCTATAAGGAGGTCATGGCCGCTAACAACTATATGGCTGACGGCCGGATAGTCCGTGAGGTGGTTGCCCGCTCCGGAGAGACGCTGGAATGGCTGAAGGCCCACGGCGGAAAATATGAGAAGATACCAAGCGCCTATTTTCCCGGCGCTCCATTTACGTGGCATATGCGTGTGGACGATAATCCCCCGCCTCCGCCCCCAAAGCCCGGCGAGAAGCCCAGCGGCCCGCCCCCTCAGATGGGTATGCTCCATCTTGTCTATGACTACATAGCCGAAAATCTCCCAACCATCACCGTAAAATGCCGCAGCACCGCCAAGAGCCTTATTAAGGAAGGCGGCGCCATTGTTGGCGTAAACTGCGTGGACGAAAACGGCGAGCCATATGTTATCCGGGCAAAGGCGGTATTTATTGCCACAGGCGGCTTTGCAGCAAACCGCCAGATGGTAAAGGAGAACACAAAATACGAGATAAGCAAGCGTGTGTTCAATTTCGGCGCACCTACGGCCCACGGCGACGGCGTCTCCATGGCCTGGGAGGTAGGCGCTGGCCACGACAACATCCTTATCGAGACGATAGCCTGCATGGAGCCTCCCTGCAACGGCCCCGGCGGCGTGCCTGAAAACGGCGGCATACTGCGTCAGCCATCCATGCTCATGGTAAATCTTGACGGTGAACGTTTTATCAACGAGGAAACCATGCTCCACTTCGGCTACTTTGGCAACGCTGTGTTCCGTCAGCGCCGCCACAGCGCCTTCGCCATTTTTGACGACTCCACCAATGCCTACTACGAGGAAAATCCACTGGATGTGCAGCTCACGGGAAATCTCACCCGGTCAAATAAATTCCCTGAATTTATGGCCCAGATGAAAGAGCAGGGCTATGAGCATTTCTTCATAGCCGACTCTGTTGAGGACCTGGCCGCCCAGGCGGGCATCGACAGTGAAACTCTTCGGGCCACGGTAGATCAGTATAACATCTACTGCGACTCAGGCCGTGATGAACTCTTCTACAAATCCGCTAAATACCTCCGGCCAGTAAAAACCGGTCGTATCTACGCCGCCGAATTTAACGTAGGTACCTACGGAAGCATGGGCGGCGTCAGGATAAACTACAAGGGCCAGGTCATAACCGACGACGGCGACCCCATCCCCGGCCTCTACGCCGGAGGCTTTGACGCCAACAGCATATTCGGCGACACCTTCCCGTTCCAGTTTGCCGGTATAGGCTCCACTTTCAGCTTCGTCTACGGTCGTATCGGCGGCGAGAGCATCGTGAAATTTATAAGAGGCAAAAAATGAGTTATGGAAAATTCTTTAAAAAATATTTCCTCATGGGATTTTCCATGGGCGCACTTGGGGCCGTGGGGTCGCTGGGAAAGCGCTACGGCCAAGATCTGGGTCCGCCGCCTGATATAAAGATAACCCTGCCGGATTCGGACATTAAGGAGACTGACCTCAACTGGGATAAATACCGGCACAGATGGGAACAGAGCGAGGACGGCACATACTACGGCCTTAAATTCGTCTACTACTGTAAAAAGATTCTCCGGCCCCAGTACCAGTACATGAACATTTACGTCCCGGCGGCATACTTGAACGGCGACGGCACCGTAAATTTCACGGGCGCCTGCGGCGGCTTTACCGCAAAAACCGCACCCATAATTTTATACAATACCTGCGCCGGGTGGGCCTCCAGCATTCCAGGTGACGTCAAGCCCCAATTTGTCGGCGAGGGCTTTGTCCACGTTGAGGTAGGCGCCAGAAGCCGTGACGCCGGGGACGCCGGGAAGGCGCCCAGCGCCGTAGTTGACCAGAAAGCCGCAGTCCGTATGCTCCGACTGAATGACGAATTCATCCCAGGCGACAAGGACCGCATAATCTCCTGCGGAGGCTCCGGCGGCGGCCAGATGAGCTCCATAATCGGTGCCACGGGTAACATGGAATCATACTACCCGGACCTGGCCGCCATAGGCGCAGCGGGAATTGAGGTCAGCGAAACTGGCTTCAAAAGCACTATCCGTGATGACATTTTTGCAAGCCAGTGCTATTTCCCCATAGCCGACCTCAACAATGCCGACTTGGCCTACGCCTGGTTCCGGTTTGACACTGGGGAGACGGGCTTCACCGATATGATGGGCGGCCGCACGGAATTTTCCCCCTTCCAGCTGGAGCTGCAAAGGGATATGGCCTCCGCTTTCTGTGATTATGTAAACTCCCTGGGCCTTAAAAATCCTGACGGAATGCCTATTTCCTTTGAGTCTGATGAAAGCGGTAAGATAGATCCAAGATGCGGCACGTATTATGACCAGATCTTGCAAAACATTTCCGACGCTCTCAATCGCTATATCGCCGCCTACACCGCCCCCGATGGCTCCATCGAGATAACCTACATGGATGGTATGCGGCCCGTCACAGAAAAATTTGACACGGTAGACCACTACCTCGAGTCCTACCCGGACTGGGAAAAGTGGCTCAGGATAAACGGCGACAAAACCTGCAGCGTGACGGATCTGGCCGCATTCTTAAACAGCACCGGCCTGAAGCGAAATAAGAACATCCCAGGCTTTGATGTTTTCGACTTCACCCCACGCCAACTCTCCGGAGAAAATGATGCTTTCGGCACACCCGAAGAGGCCTCTGTCCACTTCGCCGCCTCAACGGCCCATGTGCTGAAGAAAAATTACGAAAAGTACAGGGCCATGGAGGGCTTTGACGCTGAAGCCGTGGACGCATATATCGCCCAGGGCCAGCGTAACGACCTGGCCCGGCAGACGTATCTTATGAATGCCACCCACATTATGCTAAACGCCGCCCATGGCCGGGAGAAAACCGATCTTGCACCCCACTGGCGCATCCGCAGCGGCACGGCCGACGAGCACACAAGCTTCTCCGTGGGCTACAACCTGGCCCTCGCCGCCAAAATGGCGGGAGCTCAGGCGAACTACGCCCTTGTCTGGTCCATGCCCCACGCCGAACAGGAGGGCATCAGCACCGGCACAATGGCAGATTGGGTGAGGGAAATTTGTAAGTAAAAAGCAGCCGGGCCTAACCGGCCCGGCCGAAACTAGCGCAATTTGCATTAACGCTTTATATTGGCATAGATGGACTGCCTCACACGCTCCAGCTCCGGCCGCAGTTCCCGGCTGCAGTCCATAACGTATTTTTTAAAATTCACCGCAGCGCCGGAGTATGTGCGGCTTTTCAGCGAGGCTATGCCGATGCTCCATCTGCGGCATGGCACATCAAAGCACACGGCCACGAGATCCGGCACGTTGCCAAATCTTTCTACTATCCGAAAATAGTCATAGAGTGGCATAAAGCCGAAGGCAGAACCTGTTCCGACGATACAGCCCTCCACTTCTTCGCTGTTGCCGTCAAAGATTATCTCTGGTTTAAATCCGGCGTCGCTGAGTTCACGCATTACCGAGTCGGGCAAGTCGTAGTCGTGGCCTGTCCGCGCAAATGGCATCGTCAGCGCCTCGTCTATTGTTGCGATGCCTTTTTGAGCAATAGGGTGCTGGGGAGACATCAGCAAAAACAGCTCCTGCGGGAAAAGCTCCTCCCATTGCAGCTTGCTGTCGCTTATAGGGCCGTTTATTATGGCGTAGTCCACCTCGTGGTTAAGCAGCGCCTTTTTTGCCTCATCATCCGGCATATAGTGATGATATATGTGCACATTTGGATGCTCTGAGTAAAACCGTTGCAGAGGTTCTGCTAAAATCTGGTTAATGCAGCTTGACACAGACACCCGCCCGTGCTCTATGCCCGCCATCTCTCGGACCGTCTTGCAACCCTCATCGATAAGGTTTAAAATCTTGTCCGTATATTGTAAAAACGTGCGGCCAAAATCATTTAAATAAATTTTACTGCCGTTTCTATCAAACAGTCGGACGCCGATATCCTTCTCCAGCCGTGATATAGTTTTGCTGAGGGCCGACTGAGAGATGTAGAGAGAATCTGCCGTCTTGGTGAGATTTCCGTTTTTCGCAACGGCCCTAAAATATTTAAGCTGAGTAAGCTCCATAATTTTCCGCCTTTCCGCAACATATATACATCTTAATTATAATTTTCATTGTTAGTAATTGCAACCCCATCATTAACAGGAGGTTTTATATTTATATGGCAAAGATTGAAATCTCATCTGACGTAGCCGTAATCGGTAGCGGCTGCGCCGGAATGGCTGTGGCCTACACAGCCGCTGAGAGCGGAGCATCCGTAGTTATAATTGAAAAAAGCGACCGCCTTGGCGGCGTTTGCAGCGGCGGCAACGGCGTTTTTGCCGTGGACACCGATGACCAGCACTCTGCCCAGAGCAACCTCACCGTAAAGCAAATATACGACCGCTTTATGGACTACTCCCACTACAAGGCCGACCCGAAGCTCGTCAGTAAATTTATCAGCAAAACCGCTGATACCTACAGTTGGCTCAAGTCCTTCGGCATTGAATTTTCCGGCATTGTGGGCTATTTCCGTGGCGCTGACCTGGTATGGCACCAGCGCTCCGACGACTCGCCCATGATAACTCCTACTATCTACAAGGCCTGTCAGGATAAGGGCTTTAACGTTAAGTGTTACCTGGCCACAAAGGCCGAAAAAATTCTGAAAGACGATTCCGGCGCCGTCAGCGGCGTTCAGGCCATTATGCCAAACGGCGACGAACTTATTGTCACCTGCAAGGCCGCCGCCATATGCACAGGCGGCTTCGGCGCAAACGATGAGATGGTCACAAAATATCTCGGCCTTCGCCGCAACAGGGACTACTACCCCTTTTCCTTCCCGGAGGTCCAGGGCGAGGGCATACGCATGGCCTGGGATGCCGGCGCAGGCCGCTCGGATATGTTTTACGACACATTTGTCAGCATGACGGGCGTCTATGCGGCAGGTCCTGGCGGAGTCCAGGCAAATTTGGGCATTTTCCGCCAGCCCCTGTTTCTTGTAAACAGCGACGGTCAGCGCTTTGTAAATGAGGAGATAATGAAAAACCCCTCCTACGCCGGAAATGCCGTCCATCAACAGCGAAACGGCTGCGCTTTTATGATTTTCGATGACACTATTTGTGACTATTACGAAAACCACGACTGGGAATACCAGATGAGCGGCCTCGGCTTCAAGCGTAGCAAGGATACGGAAAAAATCATCCGCTCCATGATAGATGGCACCTACATCCAGGAGGGCCCCGGCTTCCCCGGCTCCCCGGATTTCAGCACCTGGCCCGGCGTTATCATGGGCAACGGTGCCAAGCCCACCCCGCCTATGGAACCCGGCGACCCACAGAAGCCGCCCTTTGACGAAGTATACATTGCAGACTCTCTTGAAGACCTGGCCCGGCAGACAGGCATTGACTATGACGGCCTTCGTGACCAGCTTCAGCGCTACAACACCTTCTGCGAGACTGGCCGTGACACGGAATTTTTCAAGGATGCTCAATATCTCCGCCCTCTCACCGGAAAAAAATTCTACGCCTGTAAGTTTGCCCTGGCGGGCTATGGCACACTAGGCGGCATCAAGATCGACTCTGATGCCCGTGTCCTCACAGACGACTGTGCCGTCATCCCCGGCCTTTACGCCGCCGGAAACGACGCGAACTCCATCTACGGCGGCACATACCCATTCACATTCTCGGGCAACACCTCCAGCTTCTGCTACAATGTGGGCCGGATAGCAGGTGAACACATAGCAAAATATGTTGGTAAATAATGCAAATCATATAAGGAGGAAGTTAAATTGGGAAAGTATCAGATCTACAAAAACGGCGAATATTACGACTATGAAAAAGAGGGTGTTGAGTACCGCCAAAAAATAGCCTCCGGAGAGGTCGCGCCTCCCCCTCCGCCCCCCTTTATGCTGGCCCCTCCGGAGCCTGTGACAGAGCAGCAGATAATCGACTACAACAAGCTCTGGAATCCCTATGACCCACTGTATAACGACCCGGAGTATGCCCGTGCTCACGGCCACAGGAGCGTTCCAGCCTATCCCGCCTTCAACGCCATGTTCCCCATGCAGATGCCCGGCTTCCCCAAGGATAACTACTCCGAGTTCTACTACACCATGGACAGGAACGACATCCGCACCGAGCGGAACATCTACGCCGGGGATCTGCTGGTTTCCGGCAAGAGCAGCTTTTTCTTTAACGACCTGACTCCGGCTGAGGGCGCCGAGTCCCGGACATGGGAAATGGGCGGCATTGGAGAGACGCTGGACGCTGACGGAAATCTCCTTTACACCTGTAAGGGCAACGTCCTGGAGGGCTACACGATGTACACCGACGGCTCCCCGAAAATGCCCTTCTCGGAAAATATGTCCAAATGGGTCAGCTATTTCCCCAAGGCTCACTACACCACCGACGAAGACTATGAACGGATGCAGAAAATCTGGGATCAGGAGAAGGTAATGGGCGACGGCACCCCCTACTGGGAGGACGTAGCCATCGGCTATGAGCTGCCGCAGACCTGCACCGACGGACCCATCACATATATGCACATGATGTACTGGTATAACATCGGTGACCTCTCCATCTACAGCCGCAAGGAGCTGATGGACCCGGCCATGCGCTCCGCCACCTTCCGCGACAGATACGGCGCATTTCTTGACGAGACCTCTCTTCACTTCTCGGGCCGCAACATCCCCGGCATGCGTGGCGTCAGCTACAACGACACTGCCGCAAAGCTTGTGGCAAGAGTACTCACAAACTTCGTGGGCAACAAGGGCCGCGTATCCCGGTTTGGCTGGGGCCTGTTCCCGTTCTTTAAGGAGCTCCGTGTCCGTGATATCGACGCCGATATGTTTATGAAGGTCCCCGGTATGGAGGGACGCAAGTGCGAGCGCCACGGTTCTGAGGGTGACACCGTTATAGGGCGTGCCGTGATAACCGATAAATACGTAAACTCCAAGGGTGAGCATTGCTGCGAGGTGGCCGTCTGGGCCGAAACTCTCGACGGAGAGATAATCCAGACCTGCCCCAGCGAAATTGTCCTGCCCTCCCGTGGATAAAAAGTAAACTCGTTGCGCAAAGCCGCCGTATCGTCGGCTTTGCGCTAACCTTGGCAAACCGGCATAGCCGACGGAGTCCAAGGTTAGCAGAAAAGCGCCGTACATCGCTACGACGCTTTTCTCTTGCTCAGAAAGCAAGCTGCATTATATTACTTTTTCTTGATAAGCCGCAAACTCTGAATCGAATTCTTTCATACGGTTAATTGTAAAAGATTCCCCCCCGCCCTGTCATCAGCAGAGCGGGGGGAATCTTTTGCCTCGAGGCTGACTGCGGTGTCGGATTTTATATTGCCCTCATCATCGGCCTGCACGGCCTTTACCGTGGTCCGGTAGATGTGGAGGCCCTTGCAGAATACGTTCAGTCACTCCTGCAGGGTGGAAATATTTGCAATCCAAGCTCAGCAGAAAACCAAAATTTTCGATTGCGTTGTAAAGGTTAGTATAGATCTGTAAGAATGTCAACGCATTTATCAATGCCAAGAGTTCCGCTGTCCAGACAAATAT
>CAZBUH010000078.1:0-9914 GCA_964495095.1 uncultured Oscillospiraceae bacterium
TTGCTCCGCTATTGTCTGCCGTGAATTTCTCTTAATATGATATACTTTCATTTTTATGTTTCCCTTCCGGCTTGCGCCTATCGTGCGGTTTATGGTGTATGACTTTTTCTATCCTATTAATAAAATATGGATTTTTACACTCCACAACCGATTATCGCTGTCTTTGAACGCTGATTTTTGCTTTTGTCCCTGCCTGGTAGTTCATCTGTTGTGATCCTACAAATTTCAAAAGGGAGATGCCGCATTACCGCTTGACAATGGGGGCGGCGGGTGATATAATGCAGAAAAATTAATACGATAAACCGTTGACGCGGAGATAACGGCAATGATGCCTTTACAGAGAGCCTGCAATGCTGAGAATCAGGTGAGAAACAAGTTGTCAAATGGACCGCTGAGGGCGCAGTCAAATGGGAATATCCCAGAGTATTCTGCGACGTTGCAGGCAGACGTCATTTGCCGGGGATATACTGGTATCCTGCTAAGCGCACGGGTCATACCGTGAATTCAAGGTGGCACCGCGGATAAGCGTTTTATTCGTCCTTGACAGATCAGGTTATTCTGTTAAGGGCGTTTTTGTATTTATGGACTCCTTTGACAGCAATAAGTCAAAGGAGCTTTTTATATACAGGGAGGAAAAGACCATGAAAATTCTGCCGGATATTCGCGAGGTCAGGGAGATTGCAGCCACAGGCAAATACAATGTGCTGCCGGTAAGCTGCGAGATTTTATCCGATTTCACCACGCCTATCGAGACAATGCGGATACTGAAAAATGTATCCACCCACTGCTATATGCTGGAATCTGCCGCCGCCAATGAAAAGTGGGGACGGTACACCTTCCTGGGCTTCGACCCAAAGATGGAGATCACCTGCGCAGACGGCGAAATGAGGGCCGGAAACCTCAGATTCAAAACCGCCGACCCATCCGGCTTTTTGCGGCAGATACTTTCCGATTACAAAAGTCCGCGTTTTGAATATCTGCCATCCTTTACCGGAGGGCTTGTGGGATATTTCTCCTACGACTATCTGGGATACAGCGAGCCGACCGTCAGATGCGAGGTGGAGGACAGCGAGGCGTTCAAGGATGTGGACCTGATGCTCTTTGACAAGGTCATCGCCTTTGACAATGTAAGGCAGAAAATCATCCTTATTGTCAATATGCCGCTTGACGACCCGGAAACGGGATACAACAAAGCGGTTATGGAATTAAAGCAGCTTGCGGAGCTTCTCAGAAACGGCGGGAAGAAAAACGAGCCGGGAGGCAAGCTGTTGGGAGAGGTTACGCCGCTGTTCGGCAAAGAAGATTTCTGCCGCATGGTGGAAAAGGCAAAGCACTATATACGCGAGGGCGATATTTTCCAAATCGTGCTCTCAAACCGCCTTTCCGCGCCCTTTGAGGGGAGCCTCCTGAACACATATAGGATGCTGCGGACAATCAATCCGTCTCCGTATATGTTCTACTTCTCCGGGACGGACGTGGAGGTGGCCGGAGCCTCTCCGGAGACGCTTGTCAAGCTGGAAAACGGCGTACTGCATACCTTCCCGCTGGCGGGCACCAGGCCGAGAGGGAAAACCGACCGGGAGGATAAAATGCTGGAAGCGGAGCTCCTTGCGGACGAAAAAGAGCTGGCGGAACACAATATGCTGGTGGATCTGGGGCGGAACGACCTGGGCAAGATAAGCAAATTCGGTACCGTGCAGGTCGAAAAGCTCCACTCCATAGAGCGCTTTTCCCATGTGATGCACATCGGCTCCACGGTGCGGGGCGAGATACGTGAGGATAAGGACGCTCTGGACGCCGTTGAGGCCGTGCTGCCAGCGGGCACGCTTTCGGGCGCGCCGAAAATAAGGGCCTGCCAATTGATAGGGGAGCTTGAAAACAACAAGCGGGGCATTTACGGCGGCGCCATCGGATATATCGATTTTACAGGGAATATGGACACCTGCATCGCAATCAGACTTGCATACAAGAAAAACGGAACGGTTTTTGTGAGAAGCGGGGCCGGCATCGTAGCGGACTCTGTCCCCGAAAAGGAATTTGAGGAGTGCCTGAACAAGGCAAAATCCTCGCTGAAGGCTCTGGAGCTTGCCCAGGAGGTGGAATTGTGATTTTACTTATTGATAATTACGACAGCTTTTCATACAATCTCTATCAGCTCGTGGGGGAGATAGAGCCGGATATTAAGGTTATCCGAAACGATGAAATGACCGTTGAGGAAATCAGGGCGTGTAACCCTGACCGCATCATCCTCTCGCCCGGGCCCGGCCGGCCGGAGGACGCCGGCGTGATTATTGAAGCGGCCAGGACGCTCGGCAGCGAGATTCCCATCCTCGGTGTCTGCCTCGGCCATCAGGCCATATGCGCCGCCTTCGGCGCGTCCATAACATATGCCGGGAAGCTGATGCACGGCAAACAGTCGGAAGTGAAATTCGATACCGCCAGCCCGCTTTTCAGGGGCTGCCCGGAGACCGCCCCCGCGGCCCGCTACCACTCCCTTGCGGTGGACGCGGATACCATTCCCGACGTGTTAAAAATTACCGCCCGCACAGCAGACGGGGAGGTAATGGCGGTACAGCACAGGGATTATCCCGTTTACGGCGTCCAGTTTCACCCGGAATCCATCATGACCCCGGACGGCAGGACGATGCTTAAAAATTTCATAAAGGAGATATGAGCCATGATTAAAGACGCAATCGTAAAGATAGTAAATAAAGAGGACCTGACCTATGATGAGGCATACGCCGTCATGAACGAAATTATGAGCGGCGAGACCACGCCCACACAGAACGCCGCCTTTCTTGCGGCGCTGTCAACAAAAAGCGCGCGGGCGGAGACCACCGACGAGATCGCGGGATGCGCCGCCGCCATGAGAGCCCACGCCGTTAAGGTGGAGACGGGGATGGAGCTGTTTGAAATAGTCGGCACGGGCGGCGACAACGCGCACAGCTTCAATATTTCCACAACCTCCGCCATCGTCGCCGCGGCGGGCGGGATGAAGGTGGCAAAGCACGGCAACCGTGCGGCGTCGTCACAGTGCGGAACGGCTGACTGCCTGGAGGCCCTTGGCGTGAATATCCAGCAAAGCCCCGCAAGATGTATTGAGCTTTTAAATGAGGTGGGCATGTGCTTCTTCTTCGCACAGAAATACCACACCTCCATGAAATATGTGGGAGCCATACGCAAGGAGCTGGGCTTCCGCACGGTGTTTAATATCCTGGGGCCGCTTACAAACCCCGGAACGCCGTCCATGCAGCTTCTCGGCGTGTATGACGAGTATTTGGTGGAGCCTCTGGCTCAGGTGCTTATAAGCCTGGGCGTAAAGCGCGGCATGGTTGTGTACGGACGGGATAAGCTTGATGAAATATCCGTGAGCGCGCCTACGACCATCTGTGAAATCCGTGACGGATGGATTAAATCCTCGGTCGTCACCCCCGAGGATTTCGGATTGGAGCGCTGCACGAAAGAGGATTTGAGGGGCGGCACGCCGGAGGAAAACGCAAAAATCACCCTTGCCGTTCTGAACGGCGAAAAGGGGCACAAGAGAGACGCGGTCCTTATGAACGCCGGAGCGGCGCTTTATATCGGCGGCAAGGCCGGCAGCATGAAGGACGGTATAGGTCTTGCGGCGGAGATCATCGACTCCGGCAGGGCAGCCGGGACCCTGCGCAGGCTTATCGAGGTCAGCAGCCGGCCGGAGGCGGAGGAATGACGATACTCGATCAGCTTGCCGGATATGCGGCGGAACGGGCGGCGGAGGCGAAAAAGAAAACCCCGCCTGAAGAAGTGAGGGGCCGGGCGCTGTCTCTCCCAGCCGGTGATTTTGCCTTTGAAAAAGCGCTGAAAAAGGACGGCATATCCTTTATCTGCGAATGCAAAAGGGCCTCGCCCTCCAAGGGCCTGATAGCCCCCGACTTTCCGTATCTGCAAATCGCGAGGGAATATGAGTCCGCCGGCGCCGACTGCATTTCCGTACTGACCGAGCCGAAATGGTTCCTGGGCGCGGACGAATATTTGAGGGAGATTGCGCGCGCCGTTTCCGTCCCGTGCCTCCGCAAGGATTTTACCGTGGACGAATACATGATTTACGAGGCAAAGCTGCTGGGCGCGTCGGCCGTACTGCTTATTTGCGCCATACTTGCGGAAAAACAGATAAGTGATTATATTGATATCTGTGACCGGCTTGGGCTGTCGGCGGTGGTTGAAGCCCATAATGAAAAGGAAGTACAGACGGCGCTTAATGCCGGCGCACGGATTATTGGCGTCAACAACCGAAACCTCAGGGATTTCACGGTGGACACCGATAACAGCCGGCGGCTTCGCCGGCTTATTCCGGACGATGTGCTGTTTGTTTCGGAAAGCGGCGTCAGCACCGCCGGGGATGTGGCAAGGCTCCGTGAAATCGGCACGGACGCGGTGCTTATCGGAGAAACGCTGATGAGGGCGCACGATAAAAAAGCAAAGCTTCGGGAATTGCGGGGTACGGTATGACGAAAATCAAATTGTGCGGGCTTTCCCGGCCGTGCGATATTGAGGCCGCAAACGAGCTGAAGCCCGAATATATCGGCTTCGTGTTTTTCCCGAAAAGCAGGCGGTATGTCACGCCGGATAAGGCGGCGGAGCTGAAGCGGATGCTGTCTCCGGATATTCAGGCGGTGGGCGTGTTCGCAGATGAGGCGGCTGAAGTCGCCGCAGACCTGCTCAGGCGGGAGGTTATCGATATTGCCCAGCTTCACGGCGATGAAGACGAGGCGTATATCAGGCGTCTGCGGGAGCTTGCCGGAAAGCCCATAATAAAGGCGCTGCGTATCGGCACGGAGAGTGATATTGCCGCCGCTGAAAAAAGTATCGCCGATTTCGTCCTTCTGGACGCCGGCGCGGGCACGGGCACGGTTTTTGACTGGGAGTTGGTGCGGGGAATACGCAGGCCGTATTTCCTGGCAGGCGGCCTTGACGCCGGAAATGTAGGCAAAGCAATAGAGACGCTTCATCCGTTTGCCGTTGACGTCAGCTCGGGCATTGAGACAAATGGAGTTAAAGACAGAACAAAAATGGCGGCTTTTGCGGCCGCCGTCAGAAAGGAAGAAAGAGTGTGACCAATCCAAACGGACGCTTCGGAATCCACGGCGGGCAGTACATACCCGAAACTTTGATGAACGCGGTTATTGAGCTGGAGGAAGCGTATAACTTCTATAAAAACGATCCCGAATTTAACCGGGAGCTTACCGGGCTGTTAAACGAATATGCGGGCAGGCCCTCAAGGCTCTATTATGCCGGTAAGATGACCCGGGAGCTGGGCGGCGCGAAGATATACCTCAAACGTGAGGATCTGAACCACACCGGCGCCCATAAAATCAACAATGTGCTTGGGCAGGCGCTACTTGCAAAGAAAATGGGTAAGACCCGCCTTATTGCGGAAACCGGCGCGGGACAGCACGGCGTGGCCGCCGCCACCGTAGCCGCCCTGATGGATATGGAGTGTGTTGTTTTTATGGGCGAGGAGGATACAATCCGCCAGGCGCTCAATGTATACCGTATGCGGCTTCTCGGCGCGGAGGTAATACCTGTAAAGACCGGCACCGCAACCCTTAAGGACGCCGTATCCGAGGCCATGCGCGAGTGGACCTCCCGTATCGACGACACCCATTACTGCCTGGGCTCTGTCATGGGGCCCCATCCGTTCCCCACAATTGTCCGTGATTTTCAGGCGGTAATCTCAAAAGAGATAAAGGAGCAGCTACTGGAAAAAGAGGGCAGGCTTCCCGACGCGGTAATCGCCTGCGTGGGCGGAGGCTCCAATGCTATCGGCAGCTTCTACCATTTTATCGAGGATAAGGATGTAAGGCTCATCGGCTGTGAGGCGGCGGGCAGAGGCATAGACACCTTTGAGACGGCGGCTACCGTCAATACAGGCAGGTTGGGCATTTTCCACGGCATGAAGTCCTATTTCTGCCAGGATGAATTCGGCCAGATTGCCCCCGTTTATTCCATTTCCGCCGGCCTTGACTATCCGGGAATCGGCCCTGAGCACGCGCATCTGCACGATATCGGCAGGGCGGAATATGTGCCTGTTACAGACGAGGAGGCGGTGTGCGCGTTTGAATATCTGGCCAGGACGGAGGGGATTATCCCCGCCATCGAATCGGCCCACGCCGTGGCCCATGCCATGAAGATAGCGCCGGAGATGGATAAGGACAAAATTATCGTAATCACGATTTCCGGCAGGGGCGACAAGGACTGTGCCTCCATTGCCCGCTACAGAGGGGAGGATATCCATGAGTAATATCAAAAAAGCGTTTGAAAACGGAAAGGCGTTTATCGCCTTTGTCACCTGCGGCGATCCCGACCTTGAAACTACGGCTGCCGCCGTGCGCGCCGCCGTGGAAAACGGCGCAGATCTCATTGAGCTTGGCATACCGTTCTCCGATCCGACTGCGGAAGGGCCCGTTATTCAGGGGGCAAACCTCCGCGCTTTAAGCGGCGGTGTAACCACGGATAAGATTTTCGGCCTTGTACGTGAGCTGCGCCGGGACGTAAAGGCGCCGATGGTGTTTATGACCTATGCCAACGTCGTGTTTTCCTATGGCGCGGAGCGGTTTATCTCCACCTGTAAGGATATCGGAATCGACGGGCTTATTTTGCCCGACCTGCCCTTTGAGGAAAAGGAGGAATTTCTACCCGTCTGCCATAAGTACGGCGTTGCTCTAATATCGCTGATTGCGCCTACGTCTGAAAACCGTATTGTGATGATTGCAAAGGAGGCGGAGGGATTTTTGTATATCGTCTCCAGCCTGGGCGTGACGGGGACAAGAAGCGAGATTACAACTGATCTTGAATCCATTGTCAGGGTCGTCAGGGAAAACACCGATATACCCTGCGCCATTGGATTCGGTATTTCCACGCCTGAACAGGCGAGGAAAATGGCGGATATCTCCGACGGCGCTATCGTGGGCTCGGCCATTGTAAAGCTGATTGAAAAATACGGCCGGGACGCTGCAGATTACGTCGGTGAATATGTTAAGTCGATGAAGGACGCTGTACGGTGAGGCTGCGGGCGTCTTCGGCGCTCTGCATTTTCCCGGCATAAGGGATATTTAAAGCTTTAGATAAGGAGGATTCGGGTGAATATACTCATTATTGACGCCCAGGGCGGAGGCATAGGAAAACAGGTGGTTTTGGCCGTTAAAGCCAGATTTCCCGACGATGAAATTACCGCCGTCGGGACCAACAGCGCCGCGACGGCGGCGATGCTGAAGGCGGGGGCGGATCATGGGGCCACAGGTGAAAACGCGGTTATTGTGGGCTGCCGCCGCGCGGACGTTATAATCGGCCCTATCGGCATTGTGATTGCAGATGCGCTCCGCGGTGAGATTACCCCGGCAATGGCGGTGGCTGTCGGGCAGAGTATGGCAAAGCGTATTTTGATACCGGTAAACCACTGCGATAATCTGGTCGTGGGCGTGTCGGATCTGTCGGTGGGGCGGCTTATAGGGGGCGTTATTGAGGAGCTTATACACATACGGAAATAATCTGCCCTGATTTAAGCGTGTGAACTCTTGACATTTATGTACTGCGGAAGTAAAATGAATATATTCGTGCAGGAAGCCGGATATATATGCAGAAGCATTGACTTATAATTGTAATCAGAATAATCAGATGAAAATATGTATGCACATGAAGGTATACAATTCCTCAGAAGAGGGGCTGTATACCTTATTTTAAGGCATACGGGCGTCTGATAAAATCAGGAGGTATATAATATGGCATGTTTTCTCGTTCCGACTGCTGAGGCGATTATCACTACAATTGCCGCAAGGGCAATAAAGTCAAAGGAGAAAAAAGAGGAGGCGCTGAAGGTCTCCTTTTCCGGCGATATTGCCGAAGAAGCGGCAAAAATCAAATTTTCCAGGAAGCTTGGCTGGCTGAATAAGATGCTGTGGGGCGGCTCCGCGCTCCTTGCCTTTGAGCATTTATGGCACGGCGAAATCAGCCCGTTTTTCCCGTTCCTTACGGCGGTTGAAAACGGCGAAACCGCCGGAATGCTGGCGGAGATGGGCAGCGCGGGCGTTATGATGGCCGCCCTTGTTACGGCTGTATGGGCCGGTATGCTTGCCGTCTCCTCAGTTATTGAAAAAAGAGCGCTCCGTGCCGCCGGGCCCGCGGCGAAGGGGACAGAGGCATGACTCTTTTAACCACTGTATTTGCGGCGATTATCTGTACCGCCGTCTGGTATAACGGCGCTGCAAAAGGCGAAATGAAGGTGGGTACCCTCTGCTTGATTTACTGGGGCGCTTCCCTTATGTGGCTGGTTGACGCTGTATTTGAGTACGCGGAGCTTGGCGCGGAATTTTTTGCGCCGGCCCCCGCCGATATGCTCAATGATTTATATCTTGGACTGTCCGTTGTGGCTCTTGGCCTTATTATCTGGCTTGTTATTCTTCTCATAAAGGATCCCAAGGGCGTGGTAAAGACAGCGCTGTTCAGGAAAAAATAAGCGGATCACCGGGCGGCTCTGTCCAAAGTACAGAGCCGCTTTTCCCTTATTGTGAATATTTATAATGCGGACGGAGCAGGGCAGCCTGCGGGATATTGATTACTGGAGGAAAAATAATGAGGACACTGTATTTGGACTGCGGCATGGGCGCCGCCGGCGATATGCTCGCAGCGGCGCTGTATGAGCTGCTGGACGAAGCCGGGCAGAGAGCGTTTATTGAACAGATGAACGCCCTTGGGATTCCGGATGTTGTCATAGCTGCGGAAAAAACGGCAAAGTGCGGTATTGCCGGCACTCATATGAAGGTGACTGTCGGCGGCGAGGAGGAAGAAGCGCTCATTCACGGCCATGAGCATGGACACGGGCATGAACATGAGCATGAGCACAGCCACGAGCATGAACACGAGCATGAGCATGAGCACGGGCACGGGCACGTTCATGACCATCACCACAGCGGAATGGAAGAAATTGAACATATAATTGAAGCCCTGCAACTTTCAGATGATGTGAAAGACAGCGCGGCGGCGGTTTACAGGCTGATTGCGGAGGCTGAGAGCCATGCCCACGGCGTCCCGGTAACAGATATCCATTTCCACGAGGTGGGGACTATGGACGCCGTTGCGGATATTACGGCGGTGTGCCTGCTGATGGAGAAGCTCGGCGCGGAAAAGGTGATAGCCTCTCCTGTCCATACGGGCAGCGGCCATGTGCACTGCGCCCACGGCATTCTGCCGGTGCCCGCGCCTGCCACTGCATATATTCTGAGAGGCGTGCCGGTGTATGGCGGGGAGATTGATGGCGAATTATGCACTCCCACCGGAGCTGCGCTGCTGAAGCATTTTGTGTCCGAATTTGGGGAAATGCCCGTGATGCGTGTGGAGAAGATAGGCTACGGCATGGGGAAAAAGGATTTTCCGGCGGCCAACTGCGTCCGGGCCATGCTCGGTAAAACCGACGGCGCAGGGGACGAGATTATAGAGCTTGCCTGCAATGTTGACGATATGACGCCGGAACGGATAAGCTTCGCAATGGAGCGCTTTTTTGAGGCCGGGGCGCTGGATGTATATACCGTGGCCGTGGGAATGAAAAAATCCCGGCCGGGGACCATGCTCTGCGTTATGTGCAGTGAGACGGCAAGGGACGAAATGGTCCGCCTGATTTTTAAGCACACCACCACCCTTGGAATCCGTGAAAATATAAGCCGCAGATATACGCTCCGCCGCGAAACCGAGAGCGTCGGCACCGTTTTCGGAGAGGTGCGGGTGAAGCGCGCCCGGGGGTACGGCGCGGTAAAGGAAAAATATGAGTATGAGGATATTGCGGAAATCGCGGAGAAAAAGGGGCTTTCAATTGACGAGGTCATAGGGATAATCCAAAACGGCAAAGACGGGAACCGGCGGGGGAATTTATGATTGAAATCAGA
>CAZBUH010000079.1:0-4276 GCA_964495095.1 uncultured Oscillospiraceae bacterium
GGAGGAGGACGAGAACCTGGACGCCGACTATGTGGTGGATGAAAAGGCCCGCACCGCCACCCTCACCGCCAGAGGCACCAGGAAGGCTGAGGCCATGTTCAATATCGAAAACCTGGCGGACCTTGAGAATACGACGCTCTCCCACCATATAAACCAGGCCCTGAAGGCTCACGGAGTTATGCAGCGGGATGTGGACTACGTGGTAAAAGACGGCGAGGTACTTATAGTTGACGAATTCACAGGCCGTATAATGGTGGGCCGGCGCTACAGCGAGGGGCTCCATCAGGCAATCGAGGCCAAGGAGCACGTAAACGTGGCCAGAGAGAGCAAGACACTTGCGACAATTACCTTCCAGAACTTTTTCCGGCTCTATGAGAAGCTCTCCGGCATGACCGGCACGGCCATCACCGAGGCGGAGGAATTTTCCACAATATATAATCTGGATATTGTGGAGATACCCACAAACAAGCCCATAATAAGGGTGGATAACCCGGACGTCGTGTATAAAAACGAAAACGGCAAATACCGGGCCATCATAAGGCAGATTGAGGAGTGCCACGCCAAGGGCCAGCCTGTGCTGGTGGGCACCATCTCAATTGAAAAGAGCGAGTACCTGTCCTCGCTTTTGAAGAAAAAGGGCATAAAGCACAACGTGCTCAACGCAAAGCAGCATGAGCGCGAGGCTGAGATAGTGGCCCAGGCCGGCAAATTCGGGGCTGTCACCATAGCAACCAACATGGCCGGGCGCGGCACCGATATTATGCTGGGCGGCAACGCCGAGTATATGGCCAAGGCCGATATGAAAAAGGCCGGCATTACCGATGAGATAATAAACGAGGCCACTGGCTACGCCGATACGGACAACGAGGAGATACTCGAGGCCAGGAAGATGTACGCCCAGCGCATGGAGGAGCACAGGAAGGTGACCTCCCAGGAGGCCGAGAAGGTGAGAGAGGCCGGAGGGCTTTTCATCGTGGGCACCGAGCGCCACGACTCGCGGCGTATAGATAATCAGCTCCGGGGCCGTTCCGGCCGTCAGGGAGACCCGGGCGAGACGCGGTTTTATATCGCCATGACGGACGATATAATGCGGCTTTTCGGCTCCGAGCGCGTGATAAATATGATGGAGTCTCTGGGAATAGACGAGGATACGCCCATCGACCAGAAGATACTCTCCAACGCCATAGAGCAGGCCCAGAAGAAGGTGGAGAGCCAGCACTTCCAGTCCCGTAAAAACGTCCTTGAGTACGACGACGTTATGAACACCCAGCGTGAGCTCATATATGAGCAGCGGCGCAAGGTGCTGGACGGCGAGGATATAAAGAGCTACGTCCAGGGTATGATAGCGGACGTTGTCACCTCCGACGTCCACTCCGTCACCGGCGCCAACGGCTATTTCAGCGACATGGGCCAGGTGGATAATATACTGGCCCGCTTTGAAAAAATGTTCCTTAAAAAGGGCGACATCGTTATAGACCAGGTGGAGCTCAACAACATGACGGGCGACGACCTGATAGAAAAGATACTTGAAAAGGCCACCCAGGTATACGAGGCGAGGGAGGCGGAATTCGGCTGCCTGCCCAATTCCGATACGCCCGTTATGCGTGAGCTGGAGCGCGTTATAATGCTCCGGGTGGTGGACGAATACTGGATGGACCATATCGACGCCATGAGCGAGCTGCGCCGGGGCATCCATCTCAGAGCCTACGGACAGGCAAACCCCGTTGACGAGTATAAGCGCGAGGGCTACGAGATGTTCGAGAGCATGGTGAACGGCATCAAGGAAGAGGTAGTCCGCCGGATGTTTACCGTCCGGGTGAAAAAGGAGCAGGCGCCGGAGCGCAGGAGCGTGGCAAAGAACGTGCGCACCGGCGGCGGGGACGGTACGGAGAAGAGACAGCCCGTCAAAAAGGCCGTAAAAATCGGCCGCAACGACCCGTGCCCCTGCGGAAAGCTCCGCCCAAACGGGCTGCCCATGAAGTATAAGGACTGCTGCGGCAAGAATGTTTAAAGCAAGGCATATGGCATTTTGTGAAAAGCGTTTTGAAAATTTAGTTTATATGACCTCCGACAGGATTTCCGCCGTCCACGGGTTTACAACGCGCCTGGGCGGGGTAAGCTCCGGTGTGTATGAATCCCTTAACCTGGGGGTAAACCGGGGGGACCGGGAGGAAAACGTAAGGGAAAACTACAGGCGTATTCAGGCGGCGCTGGGAATAGACAGGCTTGTGTTTTCCCGGCAGGTACATGGAAATACCGTCAGGGCCGTCACGGGAGCCGACGTCGGGGATATATTCGATACGGTGCCCTACGAGGCGGACGGACTGGTGACAAACGAGAAAGCCCTGGGTCTTATAATCTTTACCGCCGACTGTATACCCATTCTGCTGTGCGACGAAAAGGCCGGCGCCATAGGCGCCGTACACGCCGGATGGCGCGGGACGGCGGCGGGCATAGCCGCCGTGGCGGTATCAAAAATGGCCGAGGAGTACGGCTCCGGGCCGGAGGATATCCACGCCGCCATCGGGCCGGGGATAGGCTCCTGCTGCTTCGAGACCGGGGCGGAGGTGCCGGAGGCAATGAAAAAGCTCCCCGGTCAGCGGGCGGAGAATTTTATCTTCCCTAAAAACGGTAAATTTATGGCAGATCTTAAGGGCATAAACCGTGAGCTGCTTATTTCGGCGGGCCTTAAGCCCGGCAACATAGACGTCTCCGGCGAGTGCACCGTGTGCTCCTGGGAAAAATACTGGTCCCACCGGAAAACCGGCGGGATACGGGGCAGCCAGGCGTCCATTATAATGCTGAGAGGTAATTGAGTTTATGAGCCACAGGCGCAAAAAGTTAACAGCCCTTATCCTCTGCGCGGGAATACTGGCAAACCTGCTCTCCGGGTGCTTTTACGATGACGACCCGGTGGCCGCCGACCCGGAGGCCACAAGCACTCCGGAGCCTGAGAACACCTGGACACATGTGTCCGTTTCCGCCGGAGACGGGCTTTTTGCATTGAATTACGACCCGGACAGCTCCTTTAATCCGCTGACCGGCTCCAACAGCTACAATATGCTTATAGCGTCCCTTGTTTACGAGGGGCTTTTTACGGTGGACGGGAATTTTGAGGCCCATCCGGTGCTGTGTGAGGATTACGGGACCGACGACGGGAAAACGTGGAAATTTTCCGTTAAGCCCGTCGCCTGCCATAACGGGGAGAGCCTTGCGCCGTCGGACGCGGCCTACTCCATAAGCCGGGCGAAAAACAGCGAAAAATACGCCGAGAGGCTGGACTGCATCTACAGCATCGGTTATGACGACTCGGCAAACGAGCTGACGGTTGTTTTAAACTATCCCAATTACGATTTTCCCAAGCTGCTCGACGTGCCCATAGTCCCCTACGGGGCCTATGATTCCGAGATACCCGCCGGCACGGGGCCTTATGTGATAACAGACACGAACTCCGGGAAATGCCTTGCGGCCTTTTCCGATTACAGAGACAGAGCCTCTCTGCCGATAGACTACATATATATGAAGGCCTGCGGCAGCGACGATTTGGTGTCCGCCTTTGAAACCCACGAGATAGACCTTATCACTCAGGACCCGTGCGGCACCACGGAATATTCCTTCGGCGGCAGCTATGAGACAAGATATTACGACACTTCCGTGATGCAGTATGTGGGCTTTAATATGAGCGATCCTGTGCTTCAGGACCCGCAGATACGCAGGGCCATAAGCTACGGCATAAACAGAGAGGAGATAGCTTCTGATATTTTCTCCCAGCACGCCCAGCCGGCCTATCTGGCGGTGAGCAGCTCCGCATTTGGATATGACGGGACGTTGGCGGAGCAGTATAAATATTCAAAGCAGAAGCTGACGGACATTTTCGTGAGCCTCGGCATGGCGGATGAGAATAACGACGGCTTCCTTGAGTACCCAATCTATGGCACCGCGTCCACGTTTTCCATAGATTTTATAGTAAACGACGACAACCGGTATAAGGTGGAGGCGGCGGAGCGGATAGCGGCGAGCCTGAAAAGCGTGGGCCTGAATATAAATCTCCGGGTGCTGAGCTGGGAAAGCTACATTTCCGCGCTGAACACCGGCAATTTCGATATGTACTACGCCGAGGTGAAGCTCACCTCCGATTTCGATTTGGGTGAGATCCTCACGGGAGAGCTCAATTATGGCGGGGTGTACGATTCCCAGTACCTCACCCTGATACGGCAGCTTCAGGCGACGTCCCCTGAAGGGGAGCCGGAGGATGGCCAAACCCCGGAGGACGGCC
>CAZBUH010000079.1:4376-9913 GCA_964495095.1 uncultured Oscillospiraceae bacterium
TCAGGACGGCGGCCGGACAGCCGACCCGGAGCAGGACGGAGCCGTTCCCGGCGCGGCCCGGCAGCAGGCGGCCTATGAGCTTTATTCCTATATAGCGGAGCGGGCGCCTATCGTGCCTATAGTATTTAAACAGGAGGCCGTGCTCACCCACCGGGGCGTGGTATCGGGAATCGAGCCCTCCCAGAGCAATGTTTTCTACGGCATTACCGGTTGGACTATAAACCTCGCCTGAAAAATATAAGCTCTTTATTACTGAAAGGAATGGTATTGTGGAAAAAGTTTACAGATGCTATACGGAGAAAAAGAAGGGCTGCGACGTGGAAGCCAGGAGTGTCCTGGCGGAGCTGAGGGACACCCTTAATATAAAAGGACTGGCGGATGTAAGGCTTTTTAACAGGTACGACGCCCAGGACATATCGCCCCAGGTATATGAGAAGGCCAGGACGTCGGTGTTTTCCGAGCCCCAGGTGGACTGCTGCTACGACGGGGAAATGCCGGCAATGGAGGGCGAATTCCGCCTGCTGGCCGTCGAGGCGCTGCCGGGCCAGTACGACCAGCGTGCCGACTCCTGCGCCCAGTGCATCCAGATACTCACCTGCGGCGATCGGCCTGCAGTTGTGTCAGCGAAGATATACGTTCTTTTCGGGAGCATCTCCGACGGTGAGATGGAGAAAATAAAGAGCTACCTTATAAACCCTGTGGAGGCCAGGGAGGCTGGGATGGACAAGCCCGATACTCTGAAAAAATCCTACCCGGAGCCGGAGCCTGTGCCGGTGATAGAAGGCTTTATCGGGGCGGATGAGGACACCCTTGCCGCCATATTGGATAAATTCGGCCTTGCCATGGATATGGACGACCTTAAATTCATGCAGGACTATTTTAAAAATGAGGAGAAGCGGGATCCAACCGTGTCGGAGCTCAAGGTCATCGACACCTACTGGTCCGATCACTGCCGCCACACCACATTCAGCACCCATCTGGACAACATAGAGATACAGGACGGGCAGGTGGCCGCCGCCTATGAGCGGTATCTGGCCGCCAGACGGGAGGTCTACGGTGAAAAGGCGGAGACAAGGCCCAGGACCCTTATGGATTTGGGCACTCTTGGCGCAAAGGTGCTGAAAAAGCGGGGGCTTCTTAAAAATATCGACGAGTCAGAGGAGATAAATGCGTGCAGCATCCATATAGACGTGGATGTGGACGGGAAAAAGCAGGACTGGCTCCTTATGTTCAAAAATGAGACTCACAACCACCCTACGGAGATAGAGCCCTTCGGCGGCGCGGCCACCTGCATAGGCGGCGCAATCCGGGACCCGCTCTCCGGCAGGGCGTATGTGTATCAGGCGATGCGCGTAACGGGCGCCGGGGACCCCACCGTCCCGGTGGAGGACACAATTCCCGGAAAGCTGCCCCAGAAAAAGCTCACAGTCACGGCGGCCCAGGGGTATTCCTCCTACGGCAACCAGATAGGACTGGCCACAGGACTGGTACACGAGGTGTACCATCCGGGATATGTGGCAAAACGCCTTGAGGTGGGCGCCGTGGTGGGCGCGGCCCCGGCGGAGAATGTGGTCCGGGAAACCCCGGCACCCGGGGACGCGGTGATACTTCTGGGCGGCAGGACAGGCCGCGACGGTATAGGCGGGGCCACAGGCTCCTCAAAGACCCACAATGAAAAATCCCTCACCGCCATGGCCTCCGAGGTCCAGAAGGGCAACGCGCCGGAGGAGCGGAAGATACAGCGGCTTTTCCGGGACCCGGCGGTGACAAGGATGATAAAGCGCTGCAACGATTTCGGCGCGGGCGGCGTTTCCGTGGCTATCGGAGAGCTGGCCGACGGCCTTGAAATCGATTTGAGCCAGGTGCGGAAAAAATACGAGGGGCTCAACGGCACGGAGATAGCTATTTCCGAGTCTCAGGAGCGCATGGCCGTGGTTGTGGCCCCGGAGGACGAGGCGGCGTTTATTGAAAAGGCAACGGCGGAAAATCTGGAGGCCTACAGGGTGGCGGTTGTCACCGCCGAGCCCAGAATGGTGATGAAGCTTGACGGCCGCACCACGGTGGATCTTAGCCGTGAATTTCTCTCCAGCAACGGCGCCGTAAAGCACGCTGATGTGAAGGTGCCGGAGCTTGGCAAATATAAGGGCATGGGCCTTGAGGGGACTCCCGCGGAAAAGCTCCGGGCGCTGGCCGGGAGCCTCCGCTGCTGCTCGCAGCGGGGACTGGGCGAGCGGTTTGACGGCTCCATCGGCGCGGGGACCGTCCTTATGCCCTTTGGAGGCAAAACGCAGCTCACCCCGGTACAGGCCATGGCGGCAATGCTGCCGGTAAAGGACGGAGAGACGGAAACCTGCTCCGTTATGGCCTACGGCTTCGACCCCTATATGACCGAGGCCAACACTTACGAGGGGTCCAGGGACGCGGTGATAACCTCCATCGCAAAGCTCACAGCCGCAGGCTGCGACCCGGATACGGCGTATCTCTCCTTCCAGGAGTATTTTGAGCGGCTCCGCCGGGAGCCGGAGCGCTGGGGTAAGCCGTTTTCCGCCCTTTTGGGCGCTCTGGACGCCCAGTTGGGCCTTGAGGCCGCGGCAATAGGCGGAAAGGACAGCATGTCCGGCTCCTTTATGGACATGGATGTGCCGCCAACGCTGATATCCTTTGCAATTGCTCCGTGCAGTGCGGGCAAGGTGATATCCCCCGAATTTAAGGAGCCGGGACATCCCGTGTATATGTTCAAAGCCCCGGAGGATTTTGCCGGGATAAGAAAGACCTGGCACATGGTCAGGGATATTGGAAATATCAGGGCCGCCTGGGCCCTGGAGGCCGGCGGCGCCGCAGAGGGCATACTGAAAATGTCGGTGGGCAACGGCGTCGGCTTTAAAGCGGCGGAGGGAGTGGAGCCGGATGAATTCTTCCGCTTTACCGCCGGAACGATAATCGCGGAGACGGATTCCCCGGTGGAAGGGGCGCTGCTCCTGGGATATACCACCGAAACGCCGGAGATATCCATAGGCGGCGGCAGCGTGTCGATTGCCGAGCTTACCGGCATATGGGAGAATACCCTTGAAAAGGTGTTCCCCACAAGGGCCGGAAGCGGCGGCAGCGTTGAGAAAATAAGCTGGGAAAAGCCCTCTGTCCTGGTGGCCGGGGAGAAATTCGCCAGGCCCAGGGCGGTTATAACGGCCTTCCCCGGCACAAACTGCGAGGAGGACACGGCCAGGGCCGTAAGGCGCGCCGGCGGCGCGGCGGAGGTCATAATAGTGAAAAACCTCACCCCGGCCCTGCTGGAAAGCTCCGTGGACGCGGTGGAAAGGGCGATTCGTGAAAGCCAGATGATAGTAATACCCGGCGGCTTCTCCGGCGGCGACGAGCCGGACGGCTCCGCGAAATTCATCGCGGCGTTTTTCAGAAACCCAAGGATAACCGACGCCGTGCATGACCTTATAAAAAACAGGGACGGGCTTATGATGGGCATATGCAACGGCTTCCAGGCCCTTGTAAAGCTGGGCCTTGTGCCCTATGGCGAGATACGGGACATGGAGGAGGACTGCCCGACCCTCACATATAACCTTATAGGCCGCCACCAGTCCAGGTATGTGTATACGCGGGTGGCCTCGGTAAATTCCCCCTGGCTCTCAAAATGCAGGGTGGGCGACGTACACGCAATACCGGTTTCCCACGGCGAGGGCCGCTTTGTGGCGCCTGACGGCGTACTGCGGGAGCTTATAGCGAAGGGTCAGGTGGCCACTCAGTACACCGACATCTGCGGAGAGCCGTCAATGGACATATCGGTAAATCCCAACGGCTCGGTCATGGCCATAGAGGGCATACTAAGCCCCGACGGCAGGGTGCTGGGCAAGATGGGCCACACCGAGAGAAGCGGCAGGTATGTGGCCGAAAATATTTTCGGCAGCAAGACGCAGCCAATTTTTGAGAGCGGTGTGGAGTACTTTAAATAAGGCGATGTTATGGAGAAAATAGTAGAGCTTATAAAAAAGCACAAGCATTTTATACTCTATGCCCTGACGGGCGGCGTGAACACGCTGGTTGACTTTCTGGTTTTCACGGCGGTGAACGTTTTCACGCCCCTGCCCGCGGCGGGGTGCCAGGCCTGCGGCTATATAGCCGGCGTGGTCACGAGTTTTATACTCAACAGGAATGTGACCTTCAGGGACGGGGAGAACAAGAGCATATTTGCCCAGCTCTGGCGGTTTATATGCGTAAACAGCGTGTCGCTGCTGGTGAGCACTGTTGGAATACAGCTCCTTTCAAATATGGGGCTTAACGAGTATATCGCCAAGGTGATAATATTGGCCGTAACCACAATAATAAATTATGTGGGCTATAAGCTCCTTGTTTTCAAAGTGAAGGATTAAAGGATTAGGGGATGGGGAAATGACAGACAGAGAACTTATCACGCTGGCAAAGGCCGCTATGAAGAACGCGTACGCACCCTACTCTCATTTCCCGGTTGGGGCGGCCCTCGAGTGTACTGACGGCAAGGTTTACACCGGCTGCAATGTGGAAAATGCTGCCCTGGGCAGCACCATATGCGCCGAGCGCGCCGCCGTATGCAAGGCTGTGAGCGACGGCCAGAGGAGCTTCCGCAGGATAGCTATTGCGGCGGAGGGGGAGGATTTCTGCACCCCCTGCGGGGCCTGCCGCCAGGTGCTGGCTGAGTTTTCGCCGAATATGGAGGTGCTGTGCCTCCGTGGAGACGGAAGGTACGTGAGCTACAGCCTGTCGCGGCTGCTGCCCGTAGCCTTTTCGCTGGAAAAATAGATACCGGTACAGGATACGGCAAAAGCGCCGCGGAACGAAAAGTTCCGCGGCGCTTTTTTGCAGTTAACCGCCGGCGTACCGCAGGCGGTATGGCGTTTCCGTATAATAAAAAGGATGTGCTTTTCAGCACATCCTTTTTTGCTGTTTGAGCAAGCTTAGTCCTCAAGGCCCTTTACGATGCCGGCGGCCCACTCCAGAGCGGAGTTTATATCGGCGTCGGTGACCTTCGCCTTGCCGAAGATGCCGGCCTTCTTGATGGCCAGATGATGTACTTCGATCACGTTTACCCCTGTGCCGGAAACTATGCCCTTAAGCTCCTCGCCGCCGGTGACGTCGGTGCCCACAACGCAGATGGCTACGTTCTTTGTCTTGGCGGGGGTAAGGCTCTTGCAGAAATTGACAAGCTTGGCGTCAAGCTTGCCCGGCTCCATGCTTATGAAAACGACAGCTTCACGCTCCGGCTGATATGCGGGAGGGATTTGGTCGCTCTTGCATTTGTAGACCCTGGCGATTTTGTCTGCAACTTCCTTGGAGTTTCCTGCTTTGCTGAAATAGAGAGACTGGATTTTCATGTACTGCTGGACGACCTTTCTGTAATGTAATATGTAATATAACTATTTTACTATAAATTGTTGCTTTGTACAATACAAAATTTTTATTAACTGGGTATAAATTTTCGCGAATCCTGTCTGAAAAAATCAAAATATGATCAAGAGCGTAGAAATAGGGGCGATTGTATGGTAAAATAATAA
>CAZBUH010000080.1:0-5312 GCA_964495095.1 uncultured Oscillospiraceae bacterium
ACGGCAGTGTTTTCAAGTATTCACAAATGCAAGGAGCTTTAACAGCCGAATATTTAAAGAACATTTGTTTAATAATTGTGACGGGCCGCCATAGGAAGAAGGACACGACTTTGCCGTGCCCTTTTTTATGGCGCCATGGGAATTTTATCTGCCCGGGCGAATCGCCGCGCTGCGCGGGGCATTTTTACTTGACAGGGAAAATGCCGGAAGTTTATACTTATTTTATAACAATAAAGGAGCGGATAAGAATGCTCTATTCGGAGTTTTCGGCAGAGGATATAAACGGAAATCTGCCCCGGACCGGCGGAATGCGCCTGCGGGCATACTGCGCCGAAGATGCCTTTGGGAGAAGGCGTCCGGCGATACTTTTCCTGCCGGGCGGGGGCTATGAGGTGAATTCGCCTACGGAGGGGGAGCCTGCGGCTCTTAAATTTTTGTCCATGGGCTTTCAGGGCTTTGTGCTGGATTACAGCCTGAAGCCTGCCAGATATCCGCAGCAGCTTCTGGAGGCTGCGGCTTCCGTGGCGTTTATCCGGAAAAACAGCGAAAGATTCGGTACGGACCCGGAGAGGATATATGTATGCGGATTTTCCGCCGGCGGACATCTTGCCGGATGCCTTGCAAACCTTTGGAAAAGGGATTTTATATCCGAGGCGCTGAAGCTCAGGCCGGAGGACCGGGCGCCCAACGGGGCCATACTGTGCTATCCTGTGATTACGGGAAAATACGGCGGCATGAGCTTTGAAAACCTGGGCGTACTGGGCGGGCCGGAGATGGAGGATTTGTCGCTGGAAAAGAGCGTGGGGCCGGACACGCCGCCATGCTTTATCTGGCATACCTTTAATGACAACATGGTTCCGGTGGAGCACAGCCTGCTTTTCGCCAAGGCGCTGCAGGAGAAAGGTATACCCTTTGAGATGCACATTTTCCACGATGGGCCTCACGCCATGTCCGTCTGCACAAAGGAGACAGCGTACAACAGGCGGGCGGAGAATCCGCACGCCGGACAGTGGGTGAAGCTCTGCGCCCAATGGCTCTCTTCTTTTTCTTGAAAGAAAAAGAAGCAAAAAGAACTTTGCTGCGCACCGGGATTGCCGTAAACTCTGACTCGGCGCCCGGTAACGAAAGGCTTTTGCAGACGGGTTGGCTTTCCTGAAAGAAAAAGAAGCAAAAAGAACTTCACTGCGCACCGGAATTGCCGTAATCTCTGACTCGGCGCCCGGTAACGAAAGGCTTTTGCAGACGGGTTGGCTTTCCTGAAAGAAAAAGAAGCAAAAAGAACTTCACTGCGCACCGGAATTGCCGTAATCTCTGACTCGACGCCCGGTAATGAAAATTTTTGCAGATGGGTTGACTTTCCTGAAAGAAAGGGCTTATTTCCACAGGCGGATATATTTTTTGTCGTTAAGCTCTTTTAAAAGGATCAGTATGACGGGGAAGATTATCATCCCAAGGACGCCCACGGCCTTATAACCGATATACATTGACATCAGCGTTGCGAGGGGGTGAAGGCCCATCTGGCTGCCGATTATCTTAGGCTGGAGGCAGTTCCGCACGGTGCTCACGGCGCCGTAGAGCACAATAAGGCCGATGCAGAGGCCGCTGTCGCCGGTGAGCAGGGCATAGGCGGCCCAGGGGATAAGGACGGTGCCCGCGCCGAAAACCGGCAGCGCGTCTATAAAGGCGATAAGGAGCGAAAAAAGCGCCGCGTAGCTGACGTGCAGTATCATAAGCCCCGCTGTCAGCTCAAGGAAGGTTATGCCCATCAATATAAGCTGTGCCCGGAGCCATTTGCCGAAGGTGCCGGAAATGCCCGAGAGTATCTCCGGGATCTTGCGCCGGGCCTTTTCCGGGAGCTGGCGAAGCAGAAAGTCCGATATGACATGAAACCCGGCGGACATGAAAAATATGCTTACGGCGTAGGTGACGGTGAAAAGCAGGATGTCCGGGGCGCACCCGGCGCAGCCGGAGATAAAGGAGAGAAGTTTGCCAAGTATGCCGGAGACAAGCCCGGAGCCCTGTTCGGTGAGCTTTTGGAGCCAGCCGTCGGGCAGAAATCCGGACAGTCGGGCGGTGAAGCCGTCCAGCAGGGGCTGGATGCCGGCCAGGATTTCCGGCAGCTTTGCCGTAAATTCGGTAAGCTCGGTGAATATTTTACCTGCGGCAAACCATATGATGGCGATTATAAGAAGCAGGAACACCAGCGAGCAGGCCGCCGCCGCAAAGCCGCGCTTCATGCGGAAGCGTTCCGTCAGCAGCTTTATTGCAGGCTCCAGGAGCTTTGCCGTCAAAAATGCCAGGATAAACGGAAGCAGCCACGGGAGGGCGAATTTCAGAATAAGCCACAGAGACAAAATCCCGGCTGTTCCATATAATAATATGGAAATGATCCGGCTTCGGTTTTTCTCCCACAAATGAAGCGCCCCTCCCTCATAAAATGCAAAATACGGCGAAATTTCAGTTGATATTAGGAAAACTGTGTGCTAAAATAAAACATCGTATTGATATGTTTCCCCCGGAAAAGGGGGACAATACAAAATATGTAAAATATCCGCTGGGCGGAAAATATAAAAACACAAGGGGGAATTAAAATGGTAAATGTTGCGGTGATGGGATACGGTACCGTAGGCTCCGGAGTGGTGGAGGTGCTGACTACCAACGCGGAGAAAATCTCCAGGAGCACTGCGGATGAGGTCAACGTAAAATACATTCTCGATATCCGCGACTTCCCAGGCGATCCCCATGAGGACAGGCTTACGAAGGATTTCACCGATATCGAAAAGGACCCTGAGGTCAGCGTAGTGGTGGAGACCATGGGCGGCCAGGGAGTGGCCTATGATTTTACAAAGCGCTGCCTCATGGCCGGAAAAAGCGTCGTCACGTCCAATAAGGAGCTTGTGGCGGCCAGGGGCTGGGAGCTTCTCAATATTGCCAAGGAGCACAAGGTGAGCTATCTTTTCGAGGCCAGCGTTGGCGGCGGCATACCGATACTGCGGCCTCTTGCAAACTGTCTGGCGGCAAACGAGATAACCGAGATATACGGAATACTTAACGGTACTACAAATTATATTCTCGACCAGATGATAAAGAACGGCCTTGACTTTGATACCGCTTTAAAGCAGGCCCAGGCCAACGGCTATGCCGAGGCGAATCCGGCGGCGGACATAGAGGGCTTCGATGTGTGCCGCAAAATCTGCATACTCTCCGCCGTGGCTTTCGGACGCCATGTGTACCCGGAGCAGGTGTCCACCGAGGGTGTTCTCAAGGTCACGCTGGAGGATGTGGCGTATGCCGGCAGGGCGGGCTATAAAATAAAGCTTCTGGGCAGGGCCGTCCGTGGGGACGACGGAAAAGTGAGCGCCTATGTGGCGCCGCATCTTGTGGGCGAAAATCACCTCCTTGCGGGGGTTGACGGCGTTATGAACGGCGTTGTGGTCTACGGAAACGCCATCGGCGAGGTAATGTTCTACGGCGCGGGAGCGGGAAAGCTGCCCACGGCCAGCGCAGTGGTGGGCGACGTTATAGACGCCGTGCGGCACAGGGACGCGAGAAAGTATCTGGACTGGACCCAGGGCGGGGACGACGTCACCGCCGACCCGAAGCTGCTCAAAACCCGCTGGTATGTGAGGACAGCGGCCTCCGATATAAGCCCCTGGGGCGGCGCAGAGGTAATAGCCAAAGGAAAGGAGACCGTCCTTATCACCGGGGCCATGGACGGCTATGAGGCTGAAAAAATTGCGGAGGAATGCCCTGCGGAGGTAATGTTCAGAGTTCTTCCGGAAAATGCGTGACCTGCGGCGAAAGGATTGATAGGAAATATGTCACTTATAGTACAGAAGTTCGGAGGAAGCTCCGTGGCGGACGCTGAGCGTATCCGCCGGGTAGCCGGAATAATCTCCGACACATATAAGGCCGGAAACGACGTTATAGTCGTGCTTTCGGCTCAGGGGGACACAACGGACGATCTTGAGGCCAAGGCCTTTGAGCTTAACCCCCGCCCATCCAAGAGGGAGATGGATATGCTGCTCTCCACCGGAGAGCAAATATCAATAGCCCTTATGGCCATGACTCTGGAGGGCATGGGCCTGCCTGTAATATCTCTTACGGGCTGGCAGACGGGAATGCGCACAAACTCAGATTACTCAAACGCCCGGATAAAAGAGGTGCAGGGCGAGCGCCTCCGCCGGGAGCTTGATAAAAAGCGCATAATCCTTGTGGCCGGCTTCCAGGGGATAAACAAGTACGACGATATAACTACCCTGGGAAGGGGAGGCAGCGATACCACTGCCGTTGCCATAGCCGCTGCGATGCATGCGGACATTTGCCAGATATACACGGACGTTGAGGGCGTGTTTACCGCCGACCCGAGAAAGGTGCCGGATGCAAAGAAGCTGGACGAAATAACTTACGACGAGATGCTGGAGCTTGCCACGCTGGGGGCTCAGGTGCTCCACAACAGAAGCGTGGAGCTTGCAAAGCGCTACAGCGTAAATCTTGAGGTGCTCTCCAGCTTTGAGCGGAAGCCCGGAACAAAAGTCAAGGGAGTTGTAAAATCAGTGGAACAGACAAAAATAAGCGGAATCGCAAAAGACAGCAATATTGCAAGACTGGCCATACTGGGACTGCCCGACGAGCCGGGGATCGCTTTCAGGGTTTTCCGCCTTTTGGCAAAGCATAATATAAATGTGGATATAATTCTCCAGTCCATAGGCCGGGACGGGACGAAGGACATAAGCTTTACCGTCGCCAAAAAGGATATGGAGGCGTCGGAAAAGGTGCTTGAGGAGAGTAAGGAGGAGCTTGGCTTCCACAGCCTCAGCGTGAACAGCGATGTGGCGAAGATAAGCATCGTGGGCTCCGGCATGATATCCAACGCCGGCGTTGCCGCCACCATGTTCGAGGCCCTCTATGACGCCAAGGTGAACATCAACATGATTTCCACCAGCGAGATAAAGGTCTCCGTCCTTGTAGACGAGGGCGACGCGGATATGGCGATGAGGTCCATACACAGGAAGTTCTTCGGAGAATAAAATGCCCCGAGCGGGAAGATACGGATACAGAGAGGCCCCGCCTGAAATTGAACTGCACCCCATTTGTTAGACAAGTACGGTATACTATCTAACGAGTGGGGTGCTGTTTTATGCCAAAAGGGATACCGAAAAAATACACGGCAGAATTTAAGAAGCGTGTAATTGAAGCAATGCTGCAAGAGCACCTGAGCTACGGCGAAACAGCTCGAATGTTCGAGCTTACCGGACAGATAGGTGAGCATGTCGCAGTTTACCCTTGCGGCCGCCATGCCGAAAACAGAG
>CAZBUH010000080.1:5412-9742 GCA_964495095.1 uncultured Oscillospiraceae bacterium
GGATGAGCCGCAGATAAGGGACAAAATAGAGTATAATTTGAACGGCGCGGATTTTGAATAATTAAAAGGGTCCCCATGTGCAAATTTTACACATGGGGATCCTTTTAATCAAATTTTGTGACATATTGAAAATCTGCGCAAAGCTATTTGTCCCGGCTCTCGGAGCTCCGCTCCAGGGCGCGGCGTATGTTGTCGTCAAAAAGATAGCCAAGGCGCCTTATAACGTCACCGGGCTCGGACTTCATACCGGAATCGAGCCACTTTTTCACAAAGCCGGTAAGTATGTAGAGATAGGCGCTGGAAATCATCTCAACGTCCTTTGGAGCAGGGGACAGGCCGGAGGCCATTTGGCTTATATAGTGGCCCATTACCTCCGAGGCGATTTTTTCTATATATTTTTCAAGCTCGTCCCTGTGGGTGGAGTTATATAAATGGTACACCGCCTGCCGGTTTTCTATTATAAATTGGCTGGCGTAGATAAAGCCCTCCTCCCAGCGCTCGGCGGAGGGATAATCCGATACTATCCTCTCCATCTCAACTTTGAAAAGCTCCTCAACAAGGCTGAAAATATTCTGGTAGTGGTAGTAGAAGGTGCGCCGGGTGATGCCGCAGTCCTCCACAATGTCCTTTACCGTTATCTTATCCAGGGGCTTTTGGGCGATGAGCTTTAAAAACGAATCCATTATGGCTTTCTTTGTGAAATTTGGCAAAAAAATCAACTCCAATCAGTTCGGGCCGGGGCAATTTACGCCCGGGCGTCACTTTTTCGGCGCAGCTTCCGGCTGGTCCGGGTTTTTCATATATTTTCCCGGGGTTACGCCTTCATATTTAACGAATATCCGGCTCATGGTGCGGGTGCTGGCAAAGCCGGAATTTACCGAGGCCTCCAGCACAGTCTGGCCCGCCTCGAGACAGGCTTTAACGTCGTTTATCCGCTTTATCTGGATATAGTTGGCAATGCCGGTGCTCATGTATTTCCTGAAGGTTTTTGACAGATGGGTGGCGCTGAGATCGAACATGTCGGCCAGTATGTTTATGTTGAGGCTGGAATCCCTGTACTGCTCGTCTATATATCTGACGACCTTATCCAGCCACTCAGGCCGGGAATCATCGGCCGGGGCGAGGATTTAAGCCCCTGCATCGGCTGCCATATCTGCCGGGGCTCCTCCTTTACCGGGGACTGGATGAGCCACTGCACCATAAATCCCGTGCTGGGCATGGCCCACAGGCTGGAGGGGCTCAAAAAGCCGGTGGAACGGAAAAAGAGAGTGGCAATTATAGGCGGCGGCCCCGCCGGGATGAAGTGCGCCCTTTATCTTAAGGAGCGGGGCCACAGCCCGGTTATATTTGAAAAATCCGACGCCCTTGGCGGCCAGCTAAAAACCGCGCGGTACCCGGATTTTAAGTGGGAGCTGCGCCGTTATCTGGACTTTCTTATAGGCCAGGTGGAGAAAAACGGAATAGAGGTGCGGCTAAGCACCGGGGCCGTGCCGGAAAAGATAAGGAACGAGAAGTTCGACACGGTGGTGGCCGCCCTTGGGGCTGTGCCAAAAAGGCCGGATATTCCGGGGGCAGAGCTGGCCAAATGGAATATTGTGAACGTGTACGGCAACGAGGACAAAATCGGACGGAACGTAGTTGTCGTGGGCGGCGCCTCGGGAGCCGCAGAGGCGGCGGTGTATCTTGCCCAAAAGGGTCATAAGGTGACGGAGATAAGCCGGAAAAATATCGTGGCCTATGATTTAAATCCCATCCGCTCCAGAGGTTACATGAACCATCTGGCCCGCAAGTCCGGCGTGGAGATAATATCCGACGCCGAGACATTGGAGATAACCGAGTGCAGCGTCCGCTGCCGGAATAAGGATGGGGAGCGCGGGATTTTCTGCGACGACGTGCTCATCTCCGGCGGCATGAAATCGCTGGCGGAGGAGGCGGTGAAATTCTGCGGCGCCGCCGGGGAGTTTTACGCCATAGGCGACGGACGGGCCGGGGGAAACCTGCGCCGGGCCATCACCGACGCCTGGTGCGTCGCCATGAGAATATGAGGTGACAAATGACAGAGATTAATTTTGACGGCCTGCGCTGCGGTATGGGGTGGAAAAGCAGGCGGCGCCGATGCCCGACGGGATGTGCTCCAAATGTACTCCTGGAGGCCGGAGGAGCTTCGGCAAATGGCGGAGGATTTGGCCGCCGGGAAAAAGGCCGGGGAGGTCTGCGTTTTCAGCGGCAGCACACAGCCCCAGGTCTGCGCCGCCGCGGTCTGCGCGCTCAGCCCGGAGCGCGCCGTGCTGAACGTATTTGCCATAGGAAAGGATTTGGAGCTGCCGGAGATAAAATTTGGTGAAATAAATCCTGCCGGGGGCATAGATTTATTATAACATGTTTACGATAAATATGTTATAATAAAATGCGGCGAGAGTGATTTCGTAAAAGGGCCGCCCCCAAATCTTGACGGCCAGAACTATTTATACGATCATGCGGGGGAAATCCTGCTGCCGGAGATACCGGAGGGGACGGAGGCTTACATATGCGGCAGCCTGCCTAATTTCATATCCGCGCCCATTGCCAGAAGCCTTGCCGAAAGAGCCGGGTGCGTGTTTCTGAAATTGGGAAACCAGACGGAATACACCTGCGTCGCGTCCCGCGTAAGCGGGGTGTCGGTTGGAGACACGAAAATTTTATAAAAGGAGAGGAAAAAATATATGGCAATAAAGGATGTGCTGAGAAGCCTCAGCGAGCCGCCTTACGGTATGCCCTCGGCGGAGGGCACCGGCGTTCTGCCGGAGGAGCGCGTACCTGACTGGCTTGCGGCGGGAGGGCCGCCTCCCGCTCCGGATTTTCCGTTTATCTCTGTTATGGACGTGGACGCGGGCAAGCCCGCGCTGAAGGAAAATCCGCTGCTGAAAATCGAGGGCAAGGCGGGCGAGGGCTGCGCCGACGGCCTTAAGGTGACGGGCGACGGGGACGGCGTCAACGCCATCGTGGTAAACAGCGGCGAATATAAGCTCACCAATATGGATATGAGCCTTAAGGGCGACGGCCTCAACGATTTTGACGGCATCGGCGCCGGCGTAATGTCCAGGAACGAGTCTGTGACGGAGCTGCGCGACTGCGTTATCACAACGGCGGGCGTTATCCGTCCCTGCACCTTTGTACGGGACGAGGCCACGCTGAAGGTATATAACTGCACCCTCACAGGCGAGGGCGGCACGCTCCCCGATGATTATGTGCCCATTCCCGGACCCGGCATGAAAATGCCGCCTTCCGGCCTTAAAATTACCGGAAACTGCCGCACCCACCTCTCGGTGGGCAATTCCAGGGCCTATTTCTATGATTCCAGAATAGTGGCTGACGGCTGGGCGGCCCTCTCCACGGACGGCTGCACGGACGAATTATATCTTGAGGCCAACAACTGCGACGTTATCTGCCGCAATTCCGGTTACGGCGTTTACTCCGACGGCGGCTGCGTGGTCTGCCTAAACGGCAGCAGAATAACCACCGCCACCCATACAGCTATCATGGCTGGAGACTGCAGGCTGACTTTAAATGACTGCGACGCTAAGTCCGGACAGTATAACGTCATGATGCACTGCGTCATGGGCTGCACATCCGAGGTGGGCAAGCTCTATATAAAGGGCAGCAGGCTGGAGGCCAAAGAGATACCTCTCTTTATAAAGAGCACCAACGCATACGTGGGCATTGAAAATTCCGAAATCAAGTCTGAGAGCGGCCTGCTGGTACACTCCATACTGAACGACGACGAGTGCGCTACAAAGGTGGGCGAGGACGAGTATGATGTTTATGGGATAAAGATTTCCGTAAAGGCTTCAAAGCTCTCCGGCAGCATCGTGCACGGCGACACTGACAGAACCATGTCCGTCACCCTTACGGACTCCGAGCTTACAGGCGGCGTGCAGAATGCGTATATGGCTTTTGCGGGAGCGTCGAAGTGGACGGCAGACGCCGATTCCCAGGTCTGCCTTGTGGGCGTTAAGGACACCGGGAGCATCGACGCTCTGTCCGGCGTGACCATCAGGGCCGTGGCGGGCAAGGGCACGGAGCTCAAGGGACAGTATGCTTTGAAATCCGGCGGAAAGCTCGTTATCGAATAAAAGCTGTTTTAACAAAAAATCCACGGCATGTATATGCTGCGGACCTCAGACCGCAGACAAACACCGCTGCTGAGCGTCAGTCCGGCAGCGGTGTTCTCTATATTATGTGAAGCTTTGGGAAAAATGTAAAAAGAAAGAGAGATGGCGTACGATTCCGCTCTCCGTATACTGCATCAGATAAGGGCGGCTTCCACAGGCCTGCGGATCACTTTTATATT
>CAZBUH010000081.1:0-9665 GCA_964495095.1 uncultured Oscillospiraceae bacterium
ATTCCTCCCGGCGCCGGTTTTCTGGTACTATTTTAACAATTTTTCAATTTTATTTCATTTTTCTTTGTTCTGCGTCCCGTTGACAAGAGCTTTTCAATATGCTATTTTTGAAAAAATAGCGTATTTATACCGTGGCTATCAGACTTGCGATTCGGAGGGAAGACTATGAAAAATGTGCAGATAGGCAATGTCCAGGTGGCGTTTTTAAAGCAGCGCCCCATAGAGGACTGCAAGGAATATGTGGGCTTTAAGCCCGGGCGCACCATTTTGCCCGCGGGCTACGTCAGCGAGGAGGGCCGCCGGCCCTTCCCGGTGGAGACTGTTTTTGACAGGGACGTTACTGTTGTGCTGCGGGACGGCACGAAAATATACGTGGACATTTTCCGCCCCAATAACGGGGAAAAGGTTCCGGCAATACTCACCTGGGGCAGCGCCGGAAAGGGCGGCATGAACAACATGCTGGATCATATCACCGACGGGCCTGTGTTCGGTATGCCCATTGACCCTGACATCCCGCCGCGTCTGGGACTTCCCAAGGACGTAAACTCCGGTATGCAGGCCTGGGAATGCATAGACCCTGCCTACTGGGTAAAATACGGCTACGCCGTTGTGAACGCCGACCCCCGCGGAATATACATGTCCGAGGGCGACGCCCAGTATTTCGGAGAGCAGGACGCCATGGATTTATACGACACAGTCGAGGCCCTGTCGGCCATGGACTGGTGCAGCGGCAGCGTGGGCACCTCCGGCTGCTCCTGGTACGGCATGGTACAGCACTACGCCGCCCATCTGAAGCCGCCCCACCTGAAGGCTATCGCCACCCTTGAAGGCCACGGCGACCTGTACCGGGAAGAGTATGTAAAGGGCGGCATCCCCATCGACACCACAATGAAAAACGAGCGCACCTACAGCAACGGCTACATGGAAGAGATCTACACAATGGTGGATCGCTATCCTCTCTTTAACGAATACTGGCAGGGCAAAATGGCCCGGTTTGAGGAAAATACAATCCCGGCCTACATGACCGGCTGCTTCTCCGCCCATATCCACGGCCACGGCGACATAGACGCCTATAACCGCACCGCGGCAAAGGAAAAATGGCTCCGCATCCACAACACCCAGGAGTGGGTTGACCTTTGGGACGACAGCAGCAACGATGATCTGCGCAAATTTTTCGACTATTACCTCAAGGGCATTGACAACGGCTGGAAGGACACCCCGCCCGTCCGTATGAGCGTGTTTGATTTTGAGGGAGAGGATATTGTAAACCGCCCGGAGGAAAAGTTCCCGCCGGAGCGCCGCCAGCTCGTGCCCTATTACATAAACGCCGCCAGCGGCAAGCTTGAAGCCTCTCTGCCGGAAAAGGCCGCCTCGGCAAGCTACGACAGCGAAAACGAGGAGATACTCTATTTCACCGTGGATATTACTGAGGAGATGGAGACTACCGGCTACTTTAAGGCAAAGCTCTGGGTGGAATCAGAAAGCTATGACGACATGGATATATTCGTCCGCGTGACCCAGCTTGCAGCCGACGGCAGTATGCCGTGGCACAACGCCTGTTTCTACAAATACACCGGCCCCGACGGCCGTCTCCGCGTCTCCCACAGGAGGATAAACCCGGAGAAATCCACCCCCGACCGTCCCTACCACGACCACACCGAGCAGGAGATGCTGAAAAAGGGCGAGATAGTCCCCGTTGAAATAGAGCTGTGGCCCACCGCCATGAAGTGGCACAAGGGCCAGAAGCTGCTCTTTACAATCGCGGGCTACGACTACTGCCCCTACGCCCCGGGCGACCGCCCCAAATGCCGTCCGGACAATAAGGGCCGCCATATTATCCACACCGGCGGGCAGTATGATTCCCACCTGCTTATCCCGATAATAAAATAATTAAAAAGGGAGCGTGAAATTCTGAGATTTCACGCTCCCTTTTTTTGCAGGCTCAGCCCGTTTTGCCGCCTGGACGCGGCATATGGTATAAGCTTGCATAATATTTCGGCGGCATACTGCAAAAGCAGCGCCCCGGTCAATACATTTTTACTTTTCCGGTATCTCCGGCAGCATAAGGTAGGAGTCGTACTTTCCGCCGGTGTGCACAACGTGAACGCCCCTGTTGTTCACATTGGGCGCGGGCCGGTCCATTGCCCTGTCGGGGAAGTAATCGTAGCCCGCCACATAGAGGTCCAGCCTCTCGCCCTTGCGGAAGTGAAGTCCCGTGGGCCAGCACACAAGCTCCACCGGCACAATCTCTCCCGGCGAGAGCTTCTGCACGGTCTTAAAGGTGTGGTAAGGCTCGTTTTCCGTGGATTTTTCCGGATCAAGCTCTCTGAGGGACACCCGCAGATGGGCGTCGGGGCCTGTGTAGTAAAAGCAGATGGAGTCCTGATACAGGATATTCCCCTGGCTGTCGGTCTTGTTGAGCTTCACAAAAATATCCATGTCGTCGGCGCCTCTGGCCTCTACCCAGAGCTTTATCTTGCAGTAGCCGATAATATCCGTATCCTTATCGAAGGCCATGCTGAATTTTACCTTGCAGTCCAGCTCCTTATCCGTGTCGTAGGACGCCTCCGCCTCCTTGGAAGCGGGCTCCGGCTTGAGGCTCCCGTCGGCGGCGTCAAGGTAGAATTTCTTGAGCTGCTGGCGCTTTAACGGCCACTCGTTTTCCGGCACGTTCAATCTGTCCTCCCCGCCCGGGTCAAGGACGGCGAGCCTGATTCTCGGCGTCTTTTCCCAGCCGTTATCCACGCCCTTTAAGAAGTGGTCGAAGAATTTCCGGCAGTCGGCGATATTCTTCTGGTCGTACATGTCCACCCACTCCTGGGTATTGTGCACGCGGAGCCACTTGTCCTTTGAAGCTATGCGGCGGAAGCCGTCAAATGTGCCGCGGCTGTGCATCTGGGAGCCGTAGCTCGCCACGACATAGGCCGGGCAGGTGATATTCTCAAAATTCCAGGTCTTATCCTCCCAATACTCGTTGTAGAGAGGATATTTATCCATCATCTTGTTAATGTCCTCAATGCTGCCGTCGCCGTAAGTCCTCTGCATACCGGGCACGGTCATCATGGGGATGCCGCCCCGCATGTACTCGTCACGGTACAGATCCCCTTCTCCCTCCCAGGGGGCGATAGCCGCCAGGTGGGGCGGGTTGTAGGAGGCGGTGCACCACTGGGTCATGGCGTACCAGGAGCTGCCGGCCATGGCAACCTTCCCGCTGCACCAGGGCTGCACGGCAAGCCATTCAATGGTGTCGTAGGCGTCCTCAGAGTCCAGCTTTCCAAAATATCTTACATCGCCCTGGGACATGTAGCAGCCCCTGGGGTCCGCCGCCACAACGGCGTATCCGTATTCTACCCAGTGTGCGGGGTCAAAGGACTCCCAGCCCTGATATCCGGAGAGTGCGTCCTTTGGCACCCCCATTCTGGGCGGCGCGTCGTGGGTGTTGCTCCGGGCCATATCCTGCTTCCGGCCGGTCCAGTCATCAAAGCTCATGGCGTGCTCCGGCATGTCGTCGTGGGGCATACCCATGCCGTCCAGCATGTTGTTGTTGCCGCCCTTTCCGGCGGGGCCCCAGGACAGTATCGCCGGCACCTTCTCATTTCCGACAGGCCGGTAGACATCCACATATACGGTTATCCCGTCCCTCATTTTAACGGCGCAGTCCCTGTCCCATATCATGTCGCAGGGCAGGGGCATTCTGCCCTCGTCCCTTACGGCGCCCTTTTTCAGCACGGTGCTTCCGGGCTTAAAGCCTATATAGCCGGACCGGGGGTCCGTCACCGGATACAGCTTGGAATACTCAATTTCGTATCCCATGGAATCACTCCTTAAAATAATCTGCTTTACTTAATTTTGATAAATATTTTTTCGTCACCAGGAAAAATTCAAAATCCTCAGCGCACCCGGCGGCGAATATGCGGCGGCCGGCGCAGCCGGCCGCCGCAATGCAACCCGAAACCGTATTTTTATCTCTGGAGATAACGGCTGTAGGCAGCCTGCATTATCTCAACGGCCCTGTCTATGCCCATATTGGAGAGTTGGTCAACATAAGCGTCCCAATCGGAGAGAGACTTCTCGCCGGTAATAAACTTCACGATGTTCTCGGAGGCATAGGTGTTTATATCCGTCATAATGGTGTTGAATTCCGTGCTCTCATCGGAGGTAAGACTAATATAATTATAAGGCAGGTCGTAAGCGTTATCGCGGTTGGAGCCCCATACGGACCGGCAGCCTATCTGATATGCAACGGCCCTGTTCATATCGAAAAGCCCATTAACGAAATTTACAGAATATAGGAACTGGGCGTTGGAAACGGTCATACCGTCGGCAGGATTCATAATAAGCTCGCTGCACTGGGGATTGCCCTCGGCGTCGAATTCAAGGCCCTCACCCTCAATGCCATAGTTTGCCAGGAGATACCCGTCATAGCTGTACCAGTAGTTGGCAAAAGCGACGGCAAGCTCGGGATTCTCACAGGTCGTGAGGATAGCTGCGGCAGGCTGATCGACCATACTGGTCTTGCCCTGGAGGTGCAGCGTGTCTCCCTCGTTCAGCACAGGGTCTGTAATGGGAGTAAAGGCGTAATCCTCGTCGGTGGCAAGATCGTCCCAGCGGTGGTCTATTGTCTCAAAGCCGTTCCAGATGCCGGCGTCGTTTGAAGCCGCGGCGTTCAGATCGTCGCCTACTTCAAAGCCGTTGAAGGATACAAAGTCGTGGGAGATAAGCCCATCGTTATACCACTTGTTCATAAGCTCTAAGTACTGGCGGAGGCCATCGGTATTCTGTCCGTAGTAAACGGTGCCGTCTATCTGATACCAGGGGTTATCGGCATTCATCTGGGAAAAGCTGGAGCCGGCCACATCCCACGCGGAAACAATCGCATGGCCGCAGTTAAAGCCTGAAGCATCCAGCAGGTACGGATATTTGGGGTCATACTCGATCTTAAAGGCGGTAAGCACATCTTCCCAGTCCTGGACCGTAACAGGCGACTCAAGGTCAAGCTCGTCCAACCAGTCCTGACGGATATAACTGCCGTAGCCGGGTCCTACCTGGGCGTCTACCAGGTGGTAGAAGCAGGGGGCGGAGCCGTCGTCTGTGAGTACGCGGGAGCGTATATCCTTATCTGAGTTGATAAGCTCCATATAGTCGGGGCACCAGTCGGAATAGTCAAGGACGTTGTATACGATTTCGTCGTCAAGGGCCGCCTGGCCACCGCCAGGATAATAGTTTGTAAATCCGGCCATAATGTCAAAATACTCGCCGCTGGCTATCATAACGCCGATCTTGTCGGCGCTGTTCTCCTGAGACTCAATGGTCACTTCCACATCCAAGCCCAAATTCTGGAGTGCCTGCTGCCAGGATTTGTGATTTGAAAGGTCGCCATTGTCCAGCAGATTCAGGTTGGAGGCCTGGCCTGCGGTCCAGTAGGTGAGGGTCACTCCCTCGGCGTCCAGCGGATAGAGTCCGCTTTCCTCATCCCCGCTTTCGGAAGGGGACTTATCCTCTCCTCCGTCTGGCGTTTCTGTTTTTTCGGCAGGAGCCTCGGTCTTTTCCGGCTCATCAGTGGCTTCTCCGTCACCGTTCTCGGTTCCGCAGGCAGCAAAACAGGTGATAAGCATAGTCGCGACCGTAAGCAATGCAAGCAGTTTCAAAAACCTTTTCATGATAACATTCCTTTCACAATTATTTCGGGCATTTAACCTGATGTACCTATTATATCAGCATAAATATAATAAGCAATTACACAACTCACAGATTTTGTGTCTTTTTGTAATATCCTATCCTCAAAAAATATGTGTACAATTGTTTTTAGCAGTTGAAAATCCGGCATATATAATATACAATACAGTCGAGGTGACGATACGACATGAAGCTCTCCCTCGCCCCCAATCTGACGCCGGAGCTCCTCCGGGATGTGCCGCTGGGCGAAATAGGCTTTGAGCTTTCCGACGCGCCGGGCGTAAAGGACGAGCCATGGCTCGTAATACTGGACCCGGAGCGCTCCGGAAGGGACGACGCTCAATATATAGCCGGGCTACGGCGTGAAAAGCGTTTTATCGAGTTTATTATCGTCGCCCGGAACAGGGATTTCGACATGCTGCGGAAATTTCTCCGTCTGGGTGTCATAGACTGCCTTTTGCTCCCCTGCCCGCCTCAGGAATGGCGGCGCTCCCTGGAGGACGCCAGAGATATACTGTCCAGCCGATGGCTCACCTGGAACGCCGTGCGCATATCGGACGTGTACCGGGAGCACATGGCCGAGCTTCTGGGCAGCAGCCGCACCCAATGGGACGAGGGTGCGCTTATCGATAAAGTCCAGACGCTGTACGATGGCAGCGGCACGTCCTTTTTCGTTCTCTGCCTCTGGCTCAAATTTTCCTCCTCCGGCATGGATTTCAGCCAGATGTCCGGCACCGGCGACGCCCTTGAGAAGCTTGTGCAGCGGTTTTTCCGGCTCAGAGGGCTGACCGCTGTCACCATGAATCAGCACGGCATGCTTATCGTGGCTCTCAGATGCCCCCATGCCAGGGATGTCACCGCGGACGCCCAGGAGCTTCTCGGGGAGATGAAGCGCCTGCCTGAGTTTTCAAAAGTCAGCGCCGTTATAGGCGTGTCCTCCGGCAGGGACGGAGACGGGGATATTTTTTCCCAGCTCCACGAGGCGACCAGGGCCGTATACGCCCACTCATCTCTCGGCACGAATCGGGTAATACCCTACAGCTCTCTCCGCTTTGACTCGCCCGACCCCCAGAGCATATTTACGGCGGAATGCAAATCCCGAATATCCACTCTTGTGGAGCTTGTGGATATCTCCGGCTTAAACGGCGAAATAGACCGCCTGCGGCATCTTGACGGCGGCGGCCGGGACCCCGGGAAAACGCCTCTTTTCCATCTTTATAACAGTTTTTTCGAGATATTCATAACGGCCCTGCGGCAGATACTGCCCAACGACAGGGCCTACTATATCCAGGATCAGTACAACAGGGCCATGCAGGACTCCGACACGCCTGAGGAGCTGACGGAGGCCCTGCGGAGCTGGACCTCCGCCCAGCTATCGGGCTTTGAGCAGCACCGGGATTCGGGGCTTGTGGTGCGGAACGCCAAACGGTATATTCAGAATAATTTCCGTGAAAAGCTCACCCGCGAGGCTGTGGCCAGGGCCGTGGGTCTCAACCCAAATTATTTCAGCACTCTTTTCAGCCGGGAAGCGGGGATGAAATTCTCCGACTATCTCCGGGATGTGCGCATAACCGAGGCAAAGCGGCTGCTGGCCGATACCACCGGCAGCGTGGCTTCTATCGCCAACGCCGTCGGTTACAGCGAATACAGGCACTTCTGCAAGACCTTCTCCCGCTCCGTCGGCGCATCCCCATCGGAGTACAGGAAAAAGTGCCGCAGCATCGAATAGACCGGCCGCCCGTTGGCCCCGCTCCAACGATCTGGAGGTAATAATGAAAAAACACCCCGCCCGATTCCGGGCAGTAATTATAGCCCTTTCCCTGCTGTTTGCCCTCTGTCTCTGGGAGGTTATAGCCTCCCAAAGCCCGTACCTGCTGGCCTTTAAGCGGGCCGTGAAATACGATTTTCTGGGCCTGTCCGCGGAAAATATCGACGCCGAAACAGCCGGCCTGGGCACCTTTACCCTTTCCGAGACGGATTGCGCCAAAATCTACGCCGGCGGCGGCTTTACCCGCCTTGTAAACTACTCTGACGGCTACCAGTTGGATATGCCCCCGGACACGGAGTTTGATTTTTCCCTGGCCCCGCTGTACACCGGCTTTTCCGGCCCCGGCTTCGACGGGGTGATATCCAGAGAGACCGCCACTTACGCCAGCGCAAAGGACGCCGTCACCTTCGAGCTCTCCACGCTCCTGCCCTTCATCTTTCAGGACAGCACCGTAAAGGAGTATGTGGCGCACTATGAATACCGCTTTCTCTTAGATGGAACCTGGCAGGAAAATAACCGCGTCTCGGTACAGACATATGAGGAAAACGGCGTCGAATTTATAAGCGCCGTTATAAACAGCCCGGGCAGCGCCGAATTTGACGCCTATCTCTACGCCACGGTATACACGAAAAGCCGGGAGTACCTGCGGATAATGCTCCGGTACGACAGCACGGACGCTGAGACGCCGGAGGCCTTCCGGCGGAATATAGCGGACATCCGCTGCTTTGACCCCATGGGAAACGCCGACTTCGATACGGATTACCGCCCCATCCTGCCGGATAGCTGGAGCAGCGGGACCCGGGAGCTTTATGATTCCATCGCAGGCTCCGGAGAGCTTATGTGGGGCGTTTTTGTCCGGGACATTATGGGCCAGGGCATAGATGAAACTGTGCCGGCCCTTGAGGAGAAGCTGGACTACCATTTTGACGTTATCCTGGCCTACAGGCATTTCGGCGACGCCTTTCCCACGGAGTTTATGGAGAAAAACCGGCAGGACGGCAGGATAACCGAGCTTACATGGCAGATAACCTCCAACAACAACCTTGACCTTACCGCCCCGTCGCCCATGCTGAATATATACCGCGGGGAGCTGGACGTGCAGATACGCTCCTTTGCCCGGTCCGCGGCGGAGTGGGGACACCCCTTCCTTTTCAGGCTCAACAACGAGATGAACTCCGACTGGACAAGCTACTCCGGCGTTGTGAATATGTCCGACCCGTCAATTTACACCGCCGTCTGGCGGAGGATATACGATATTTTTCAGGAGGAGGGGGCCGTAAACTGTATATGGATCTATAATCCCAATGACCGAAGCTCCCCGCCCTCCAGATGGAACGACTCCCTGGCCTACTTCCCCGGCGGTACCTATGTCCAGATGCTCGGCGTCACAGGCTACAATAACGGCACCTATTACAGCGAAAAATGGGGCGAAAAATGGCGGGAATTTACAGAGATATACGATGGAATTGAGAGCCTGTACGCCCCGCGCTTTTCGGAATTTCCCTGGATAATAACGGAGTTTGCCTCATCCAGCATAGGCGGCGACAAGGCCAAATGGATAGACGGGATGTTCCAGAGCATCGGGAACTACAAAAATATAAAGATTGCCGTCTGGTTCAGCTACGCCGACTTTGACGGCGCCATCCCCGCCCGGCCCTATTGGCTGGACGAGACGGAGGAAACCGCCGGGGCCTTCCGGCGGGGCCTCCACGGGGAATAACCGCCGCCAAATGGGATGCGGATTTTCACGGAGCCCGGCGCCGCAATATTGCCCGGCGGTGATTTTTCTAAAAAAGCGTTAAAGCAGGCGGTCTTTCCTCTCTGGAAAGGCCGCTGCAGCTTGTCAAAAAACTCCGACCCAGAGGAAAGCCTCGCTGTTCATAGACATAATAATTCTTCTGTTAGCTTAATGATCGGTCCTTAATTATCATTTCTTACCTCTCAGCAAATTTCAGTTTGTAGCTCAGACATGAAACAACACCGCCACAGATTGGTGAAAAATTCTACTATTTGTTTTCAAAACCTTCGTTACGGTACCTCATCATTTTTTGGGGGCTCTTTCCTTATGCTGACCCAGGGCGGGGATGTGTAGGTTTGTCAAACATATTGAACAGCAATTCCGAAGTGGGAAACCGGTTAAGGGGCCCCATTGGCAAGTTGTTGGAATGGCGGTTATGGACAGCGAGTTGTTTTGCAAAATCACTAAGAGAGAAAAAGGGAT
>CAZBUH010000082.1:0-9553 GCA_964495095.1 uncultured Oscillospiraceae bacterium
GCAAAACGGCAGAAGCGGCGCATAGCGTTTTTATATTGGAATTAAAAAAGAGACCCATGGGCGGCCATCCTTACGGAGGGCCGCCCAATGCGTCCGCTTTTGCTGCTGCTTGGGGTTATTTTAGCCGTTACTCCGTCCTCAGGGCTACGACAGGGTCCTTTTTGGCGGCTAATTTTGAGGGGATAAGGCCGGCTATAAAGGTCAGGAACATGCTTATGAGCACAAGTATCAGCCCGGCGGCCCAAGGGAGCACGGCGTTGAGGCTGTTTATGCCGGTCAGGCTGTGGATGATGATGTTTGCCGGAATACACAGCAGCACCGTGACTATTATGCCGATGGCTCCGGCGCAGAAGCCCACGATAAGCGTCTCCGCGTTAAACACCCGGGATATATCCTTTTTGGACGCGCCCATGGCCCGGAGTATTCCAATCTCCTTTGTCCGCTCCAGGACGGAGATATAGGTTATGATGCCTATCATAATGCTGGACACCACAAGGGAGATCGCCACAAAGGCGATGAGCACGTAGGAGATGGCGTTTATTATAGTGGTGACGGAGGACATAAGCAGGGCCACATAATCGGTGTAGGATATCTTGTCGGCGTCGCTGGCCTGCCTGTTGTAATCCTCAATTATATCCGCGATGGAGTCCTTATCCTCAAAGGTGGCGGCATAGATGTTTATGCCGTCCGGGTCGGACTTATCAACGCAGCCCAGCTTTTTGAGATTGTCCTCGTAGGTGGCATCAGACACGTTCCTGGGCATGTAATTATCATAATACGCCGCAAGCTGCTCCTGGGTGAAATCGGCCATGCCGGCGTCAAGGGCGGCGGCAAGCTGGTCTGTGGTCATGGAGCCAAGCTGCTGGGCTACCTGCCCGGCGTACTGCTCCCTGACCGACTGGGTCATGGCCTCCCGGGCGTAGGCGAACAGCGTTTCGTCGTCCATATCGGCCAGATATGCCTTTACAGTCTCCTGCTCCATGCCGGTTTCCGCAGAGTAGCTCTCAGTCATGGAGGCCTCAAGCTCCTGGCGGGTCATGGAACCCATGGCCTGCTCAACGGCGGCGTTTACGTATTCCTCCGTGGGCTCAGACATAAGCTCCGTGTAAGCTGCGGCCTTCTCGGCGCCGGAGAGAACGGAAAGATAATTCGCGGCCTGAAGCGATTTCTCCTCCGACGTCGGCTCCTGGCTGTCGCCGCTCATAAAGGGAAGTCCAGTGAAAACATCAGTATCAGGATCCTGGAGCTGTGCCGCGGCAATAGCGCTGTTTCCGTTCTGCCCGATAATATAATCAGTGAGGGCCGAGGTGTAGCCGATGGCTCCGGACATCATGCCGGAGACCGCGTCCTCGCTGACACGGACGATGCCGGTAATTTTAAGCTCCAGCCCATTGTCGTAGAGATAGCGCATACCGGCGTCGGTATCGGAGATATCGGAATAGGTGCCGGTGCCCTCGTTGAGCTGATACCGGTCGGCGGGCAGTACAAGGCGGAAGGTCTTTCCGCAGATGTCCTCATATGACCAGCTCTGGGCCTCCGTGTCGATCATTTCGCCGTTCATGGCCGCTTCCATAACGCTGAGCATCTCGTCGCTGGATTTGAGGCCAAGAGCGTAGAGGCACAAATCGCTTATCTCGTTTTCGCCATTGACTATCAGCACCACCTGATCGTAGGACTGGGGCCACTCGCCGTACAGGACCTGATACTCGTCCTTCACAAGGCCGCTTATAAGATTGCCGTCAGTACCTGAGAGCATTTCCTCCCATATGTCAATATCATAGAAGCCAGACGCGGTGGAGGACATGACGGTGGAAACGCCGGCGCTGGCCGAGTCGTCGGAAGCGCCCAGGAAGCCGGAGAGCATGGAGGACATAAGGGCGGACACGTCGGATTTTATGATTTTCCCGTCCGGGTCCTCGGTGTAGATGTCCATGTCCAAATCATAGGTGTACTGAATGGCGGACACATAGTTTTTAAGCTCTGTTTCGCTGTCCTCTGAGTTCAGTTCCTTTTCAATGTACTCTTTAAACGGGGCCAGATTATTTTCCTCCGAGGTCATGGAGTTCATGGAATTTATGAGGTCGTACATGACGGGGTTGGAGTAGACCCTGTCCCGCTCCTCTGTGTCCTCATCCGATTGCTGGACGCTGCCCATGGCGGAGAGAAGGCCGGACATGTCAACAGTCTCCTTCTCGATGGAGATGGGGTAGGAGGCCAGGGTGTCCTGCTGCACCTGCCCGATATAGTCGTTTACGCCGGTGGAAATTGAGAGGATAAGGGCGATGCCGATTATTCCTATGGAGCCGGCGAAGGCGGTGAGACATGTTCTGGCCTTTTTGGTCATAAGATTGTTGAGGGAGAGAGAGGTGGCCGTGCGGAAGCTCATCGACTTCTTTTTTATTTTGTCCGGTGCGGCTGGGGTATCGGGCTCACCGTCATAGGGATCCGAATCGTCGGTAACTTTGCCGTCAAGCAGCCGGACTATTCTGGTGGAGTAGCGCTGGGCAAGCTCCGGATTGTGGGTGACCATGATAACCAGCCGATCCTTTGCGACCTCCTTTAAAATTTCCATAACCTGCACGGAGGTCTCGGTGTCCAGCGCGCCAGTGGGCTCGTCGGCCAGGATTATATCCGGGTTGTTCACAAGGGCGCGGGCTATGGCGACCCGCTGCATCTGGCCGCCGGACATCTGATTCGGCTTTTTCTTAAGCTGGTCGCCCAGGCCCACCTTCTCAAGGGCCTCCACGGCCCGGCGGTGGCGCTCTGACTTGGAGACGCCCGAGAGCGTCATGGCAAGCTCCACGTTCCGCAGCACCGTCTGGTGGGGGATAAGGTTGTAGCTCTGGAACACAAAGCCTATGGCCCTGTTCCTGTAGACGTCCCAATCGCCGTCCCGGAAGCTCTTTGTGGATTTTCCGTTTATAATGAGGTCGCCGCTGGTGTACTGGTCGAGGCCGCCTATTATATTCAGCAGCGTGGTCTTGCCGCAGCCGGACTGGCCGAGGATGGAGACAAACTCGTTTTTCCTGAAGGCCAGGTCTATGCCCTTAAGCGCGGTCACTGACGTTCCGCCGGTCTCATATACCTTTACGATATTTCTAAGTTCAAGCATCCGCGTGATTCTCCTTTCAGTAGTTATAAAGGATAGCATTCTATTGTTAATTATACTTAAACCGGAAAATTGTGAATTTTAACAAACTTTATCTCTGTTAACAGTGAGTTAATGAACGTATTGTATTATAAATCCGCAAACAAATTGGGGAATATCAGCGAAAGGAGATAAAAATGAAAGATAAACCCAACCCGGAACTTTTACATAAGCTGTTTGAACACACAATGTCGGATAACCCCAATATCCGCGCCGCCGCGTATACCGCTCTTGAAAATTTTACCCCGGACGACAGCGTAGTATCCTGTCTGCTGGCCGGACTTGAGGACGAAAGCCCTGCGGTGCGCAAAGCCGCCGGCGGAGCGCTTATAGATTTGGGATATTTAAATTCGATGCCCGCTTCAAGGTATCCGATATAAAGTTAATTTTTGATTCACAATGTGTTTAAACTCAGTTTACAAAGCCGCGTTATTATAAGCATGTAAGTAAGAGACATACACCAACGCCTGCTGTGCCTCCATCACAAAAGAAATTGCACAGCGTTTAAATACAGCCCGCAGTCAAAGGTTTTTTACTCTCTCTCCTCCCTTTTCTTTTTCCTTTGGCTGCGGGCGTTTTCTATTCCTTTGCAGATGGGAAATTGCTCCTTCTGCCTTTCAGACGGCGGTTTATTATGAAAGCTGTGATTTTACCTGCCGGCGGATTTGCGCACCGCGGTAAAACCGACAATGGCGGCCATCCATCAGGAGGGCCGCCATTAATATGCGGTTGGTTTTTATGCCGGGTTTTCTTAAAATAGCGGAGCTTATATTCTGGCCACTCCGGTCTTTCTGGCGGCCTCAGCCACGGCCTTGGCCACGGCGGGGCCTACCCGTGGGTCAAAGGCGGGGACTATTATGTGCTCCGGCGTAAGCTCGCTGCCGTCCACAAGGCCGGCAATGGCGTAGGCGGCGGCGATTTTCATCTCGTCGTTTATATCGGAGGCCCGCACGTCAAGTGCGCCCCGGAAAATGCCGGGGAAGGCCAGCACGTTATTTATCTGGTTGGGGAAATCGCTCCTGCCGGTGCCCACTACGGCGGCGCCCGCTTTCAGGGCCTCGTCGGGCATTATTTCCGGAGTGGGATTCGCCATAGGGAACAGGATGGGGTCGGGGGCCATGGTCTTTACCATTTCCGGAGTGACGGTGCCGGGGGAGGAGACGCCGATAAATACGTCCGCGCCCTTGATGACATCGGCCAGACTGCCGCTCTTTTTATCCCTGTTCGTAATGGCGGCTATCCCGGACTTGGCCGGGTTAAGGCCCTCACGGCCCTCATATATGGCGCCCTGCCTGTCGCACATTATAACGTCCTTAAGGCCCAGGGAGATAAGGAGCTTTATAATTGCGATTCCCGCGGCTCCGGCGCCGGAGGTTACGACCTTTATGTTTTCAAGCTTTTTCCCCGTGAGCTTCAGGGCGTTGAGCATGGCGGAGAGCACAACCACGGCTGTGCCGTGCTGGTCGTCGTGAAAAATTGGTATGTCGCACCGCTCCTTGAGCCTGCGCTCTATTTCAAAGCACCTGGGGGCGGATATATCCTCAAGATTTATGCCGCCGAAGGAGCCTGCCAGCAGCGCCACGGTGTTTACTATCTCGTCCACGTCTTTGGAGCGGATGCAGAGCGGTATGGCGTCCACGCCGCCGAAGGCCTTGAAGAGAACGCATTTGCCCTCCATGACCGGCATGCCGGCCTCGGGGCCTATATCCCCCAAACCCAGGACGGCTGTGCCGTCGGTCACGACAGCCACAAGGTTATGGCGGCCCGTGAGCTCGTAGCTCTTATTTATATCCTTATTTATTTCGATACAGGGCTGGGCCACGCCGGGGGTGTAGGCCAGGGACAGGTCATCCTTGTTTTCCACCTTCATTTTCGGTATGTAATCCAGCTTGCCGGCCCACTGGTAGTGCAGCCGCAGAGATTCCTTTGCGTAATCCATGCTTATCCTCCGTAAATACAGGCGGCCCTTCAGCCGCCCGGAATGCTGATATACTGTAATTTTACATCATATTTTACCGGTTGACAAGTGTGTTATAGCCGCAAAACGCGGCTCTTGTCCGGTGAGTTCCCCGGCGCTTTTTAATAAACAGTAAAAAGCTCGGTGCCCGGATAGTAGGCGGCCAGTATCTCCTGAAAGCTGTCGCCCCGGGAGGCCAGGACGTTTGCCCCGTATTGGCTCATGCCCACCCCGTGCCCGTAGCCGGAGGTGGTGACGCTTACGCCAAGCTCCGAGGCCTCCAGCTCCATATTGGCGGAGCGGAGCGAGTACATAAGCCGGAATTCCGAGCCTGTGACCGTTACCCCGCCGACAGAGAGGCTCTTTACCCTGCCGCTGTCGGAGTATTCGATGTCCGTTATCCAGCCTTTCGGCTCTCCGGAAAAATCCGCCTGGGGGTATTTCTCCAGGAAAAGGCGCTTAAATTCCTCCGGGGCTATAAGCACCGTCTCCTTAAAATCCGGCACATCCTCCGAGGTTTCCGGGGTGGCCACGCTTTGCAGGTATGGCAGGTCCTGGCCCCAGACCTGGGAGCAGCTTTCTGTCATGCCGTCGGAGGAGGAGTGGAAAACCGCCAGCGCAGGCTCACCGCAGTAGGCGAGGTAGAGGCCGTCCGTCTCGCGGATGGCGTCGGTTATTTTCTGCATATTCTCCGAAAAATCGTCTCCCCATTTTTCCCTGAGGGACTCCTCGTCCATGTAGGCGGCGCAGCAGGTGTAATCGCCGCACACGTCGGCGTCATGGGCCTTTTCCGTGCTGAGCATTTTGTAAAGGGCGTAGGTCCGTGCGGCCACAGCCTGGGCGGCCAGGGCCTCCGTCTGAAAATTTGCCGGCATCTCCGCCGCCACAACGCCGGACAGATACTGGAACATGGATATCCGCTCCTCCCGGCCGTCGTTAAGGAGCGTGAGCTTAAGTCCGTCGTCGGAGTAGCCCTCCCGCACCTCCACGATTGCCCGGGGGAGCGGGACGGTTGCCTCCGGCTCCGGGTCCGCCGCCTGCGGCCCGCTGAAAAAAACAGGCGCCGCTACGGCGAAAACAGCCGCGGCGGCTGATAAAGCAGCAAAAAATTTAAATTGCATCGATATTCTCCCGAACACTTCTGTTGACTGAGATTTCTTATTGTTGTAAAATAACCCTGTAGCTTTGCCCCGACGCCGGAAACGGCGGACGGCGGCGCCGGATAAGCTACGGTATACAATAAATTTATTTGGGCGGGACGGTAAAAATGCGTAAATTGAAATTTTCAGCGCTTATCTTAACGGTAATTATGGGAATAGCGGGCTTTGTGCTCCGCCGGTATGAGCTTCTTCACGTTTTCGAGGAGGACACGGGGCTGCCCACGAGGGGAGCGCCGGTAACGACAGCGCTTATCATCCTGTCCTGCGCGGCGCTGGCTGCGGGAATAATCATTGCAATCCTGGCCGGAAAATGCGAGCCCGGAAGCTACGGCGAGGCCATGTACAAGGGTACCTGGGACTTCGTTTTGGCGGCGGCATCGGGAATCGCCGTGGTGCTGGGCGCCGTTGTTGGAGTTATTTCAGCGGCCGGGGCCGGCCGGATGGGTATCGCGGAGCTGGTGCAGATTATCCTGGCGCTGGCCGCGGGAATATCAATGGCCGTCTGCGCCTGGAAGGGCGTAAGGCGGGGGGACACAAACGGGCTGAGGCTGGCCGCGATAGTCCCGGCAGTGTTCCTGTGCTACTGGATGATACTGGCGTATAAGGATCACTCGTCAGACGCAGTGCTGCTGGACTATGTGTATATGCTGCTGGCAATGGCAGCCGGAGCGCTTTACTACTACTATTCGGCGGGTTTTGCCTTTAATAAGCCAATGTTCAGGAGGACTGTCTGCTGCGCCGTGGTGACGGTATTTTTCGCCGCTGCCGCTGCGGCCGATATGGAGTCCGCGGCAAACAGGATAATTTTCGCCGCCATAGCGGTAAACGCTCTGACGGGCCTGTTCTCGCTTCTGAGCTATAAGCAGCGGACTTGAAAAATATGTGAAAATCCCGCCGGGAGAAAGCCTCCCGGCGGGATTTATTTTATTTTGACAGTAGCACGGTGGCCTGATATATCCTGTTTCCCCAGACGGGCTTCGGCTCCACTCTTGTAAAGGAGGTCTCATAGCCCAAAGACTGGGCCGCCGCGGAGAGATAGGCTATGCCGATACCGGCGTCCACGCACTGGATGTATGATACGGGCGGGAACTTCATAAACACGTGCTTTCTGAAAATGTGTATTTTGCCCTCCAGCACCTGAAAGCTCAGGGGCTGGCGGTTTCCGGCGGAGGGGGCGTACCTGGCCAGCTCCAGCACGTCCCGGTACTTGTCCACCGCGCCGGCGGCGGATTTGTCAACAGGATTTCTGTCCGGGGCTTCGTCAGGGGAGCGGAACGGCTCGTCCGTATACCCGAAAGCAATGGCGATTATATAAGGCAGGCAGTCGGGAAAATCGTTTGTCACCTCAAAATTTGCCACCCAGCAGCTCCCAAGGCCCAGCTCGGTCATGTAGAGCATGGTTAGAGCCCCCAGATAGCCGCAGTTTTGCAGGCAGAAGGGCTTTTTCTCCGAGCGGAGCACCAGGTAATACGGGGCCTTTACACCCGGCTCCCTGAGACCCATTTTCAGCATGTCCATGTAGGGCAGCGTGTCGAAATTCCAGTCAATCTCCTCGTCGGGCGCCTCAAGCCCGGAGAGATAGTCCACGATTTTATCGATAGTCTCCGGCTCCACGGGCCTGTCACTGTAGCTTCTCACGCTACGTCTCTTCTTCATGTTAAGGACGATATCCATACTCAAACCCCCACGTCGATAATTCTGATACCTGATTTTTTCGCGTAATTTACAGTCTGCATTGTCCCGCCTATGGTGCCGTTAAAGGCCGCTATAAGGGCCGAGGAGCGGTCCACCATATATTTGTTCCGCTTTTCCATGCAGCCGTCGGTGTACTTCGATTGGAGAAGCGTCTCCCTGTCGCTGTCGGCCACAAGGCGGAAATATCTGTGCCTGTCGGCCTCCGGCCAGTGTATGGCCTGTTCCTCGCAGGGGATCACGGCCTCCAGCGTCACCTCGGGGTGCTCTGAGCGCAGACGCAGCACCTCCTCGCAGAAGTACATGTCGCCGCCCCTGGCCATGCCGCACATAAAATGTACGTAGCCGTCCATGTACAAAGCCTCCAGCGCGTCGCGTATGCGCTGCTTTAGGGCGGCGCATCTTGGATCGGACTCGTTGTCCCGCCAGGGCATTTTCTCGGGCCTGTGGCCTGTAAAGCAGCATGTAGTGCGTTTTAAAAAGTCTACCATAAAAACACTCCCCGGGAAAGCGCCGCCGCATATTCCGTTTTGACCGGCACTTCTTAGGCTATTTTAAACTCTATAAGCGCCTTTGTCAAAATAAATGCTTGCAAAATGAAAATGCCATGCTATAATGTAGGCAGAACATTTGAATATGATGTCTTCAGGGCAGGGCGAAATTCCCGACCGGCGGTAAAGTCCGCAAGCTTTTTGCATGAACCGGTGAAATTCCGGTACCGACAGTACAGTCTGGATGAGAGAAGATGTGTTAAGAACACCTTTGGATAACTTTAACACCCGAAAGACATTGCTTTCGGGTGTTACTTTTTATTCAAGAGGTGCTTTGAATGCAGGAAATCAAAAAAACAAAAACCGGGGAAAAAATAAACACGAGAAAGCTCGTTATGACAGCGATGCTTTCGGCTGTGGCCTTTGCCCTCATGTTTATTGAGGTGCCGATTCCCGCCCTTATCCCAAGCTTTGTCAAGATGGATATCTCCGATCTTCCGGCCCTGGTGGGCACGTTCAGCCTCGGCCCTGTGGCCGGAGTGGTGATAAGCCTGCTTAAGAACGTGCTGCACATCATCATAAAGGGCACCAGCTCCGCCGGCGTGGGCGAGCTGTGCAATTTCCTTCTCGGCTGCTTCTTTGTAGTACCGGCGGGGATAATATACAGAAAAATGAAGGGTGACCCTCACGCGGAGGACGCAAAGAAAAAGGGCAGAACGGCCGCCCTGGTGGGAAGCTTTGCAGGCGCACTCCTGATGGCCGTCGCCTCCGTACCCCTCAATTATTTTGTCACATACCCGGCCTATGTAAAGTTCTACGGTATGCCGCTGGAGGCTATGATCGGCATGTATCAAGCAATACTCCCCAGCGTAAAGAGCCTTTTGGGCTGCCTTGTGATATTTAATATGCCATTTACATTCGTTAAGGGAGTTATCGACGCGGTTATTACTTTCATTATTTATAAGCGCATCTCGCCCTTTATAAAGGGGAAGAACGCGGGATTAGCCGGGTGTCCGTAAAACAGGAATCAGAAAATGAACGGCAATTGCCGTACAGGATTGGTTACAAATCAAACGGTTTTACGGAGGTATCACCATGAAACGGC
>CAZBUH010000083.1:0-9423 GCA_964495095.1 uncultured Oscillospiraceae bacterium
CTGCGAGGTCGATATGCAGTGCCACGCCTGCGGCGGCAAGGGCTGCCGCGTCTGCAAGGGCGAGGGCTGGATAGAGGTTTTGGGCGCGGGAATGGTGCATCCCAAGGTCCTGGAGGGCTGCGGGATAGACACCAGCGTTTATTCCGGCTTTGCCTTCGGCATCGGCGTGGAGCGCCTTGTGCTCCGCCGCTTCGCCATAAGCGATATGCGCCTTATTTTTGAAAACGACATGCGTTTTCTCGCGCAGTTTTAAGGAGGTGTCCAAATGAATCTTTCAAGAAAATGGCTCAATGAATTTGTAGACGGCGTAAGCGCCGAAGACATAAACGACAGGGATTTTTCCGAGGCTATGACCATCTCCGGCTCCAAGGTTGAGGTCGTGACATGCCCCGGCGACGAAATAGAGAACGTGGTTGTGGGCAAGGTCACCGCTATGGAGCGGCATCCGGACTCCGACCACATGTGGACCTGCATGGTGGACATCGGCAAGGGTGAGGATGTCCAGATAGTTACCGGCGCCCAGAACGTAAGCGTCGGTGACCTTGTGCCGGTGGCAAAGCACAACTCCCTGCTCCCCGGCGGGGTGAAGATAACAAAAGGCAAGCTGCGCGGCGTAATGTCAAACGGCATGCTCTGTTCCCTTAAGGAGCTTGGCCTTGACCTTCACGATTTCCCCTACGCCATCGAGGACGGCATCTGGATTTTACAGGAGGAGGGCGTAAAGCCCGGAGACGATATCCGCCCCATTATCGGCGCCGACGACCATATAGTTGAATTTGAAATAACGCCCAACAGGCCCGACTGCCTCTCAGTCATCGGCCTTGCCCGGGAGGCCTCTGCCACGTTTAAAAAACCGCTCAAGCTCCATACGCCCCAGGTAAATGGCTACGGCGGCTCCATAGGCGAAATGCTTGACGTGGACATTGAGGACGCCCGTCTCTGCCCCCGCTACACCGCCAGGATGGTGAAAAACGTAAAGATAGCCCCCTCCCCGAAGTGGATGCGTGAGCGGCTCCGGGCCTCCGGCGTGCGCCCCATCAATAATATAGTGGATATCACAAACTATGTCATGCTGGAATACGGCCAGCCCATGCACGCTTTCGATTTCTCCTGCGTGGAGGGAGGCCATCTTATAATCCGCACCGCCCGGGAAGGCGAGGTCATACAGACTCTGGACGGCAACGACAGGCAGCTCAGCACCTCCATGCTCTGCATCTGCGACGAGAAAAAGCCCGTGTGCGTCGCCGGCGTAATGGGCGGCGCAAACTCTGAGATAGTTGGCGACACCGCCGCCGTAATTTTTGAATCTGCAAACTTTAACGGCGTATCCGTGCGCCGCACCGCCACGGCTCTGGGAATGCGCACCGACGCCTCCAGCCGCTATGAAAAGGGTCTGGACCCCATGAACACCTATCTGGGAGTACAGCGCGCCTGCGAGCTTGTGGAAATGCTGGGCTGCGGCGAAGTGGTAGACGGCATAATCGACGTTATCGCCGCCGACAGGAATCCCACGGCTGTAAAGCTGGAGCCGGAGAAGATAAACGGCCTTCTCGGCACTGATATCCCCAGGTCGGATATGGTGACGATGCTGGAATCCCTTGGCTTTACCATCGAAGGCGACGATATCATCGTCCCCTCCTGGCGCTCCGATATAGAGCACTACTCTGATATTGCCGAGGAAGTGGCCCGTCTCTACGGCTACAACAAGCTGCCCACCACCCTTATGTGCGGCATGACCACCATGGGCGGCCTCACGCCGAAACAGAAGGACGAAAACACGCTGGGCGCACTCTGCCGCGGGCTCGGCTATTCCGAGATACTGACCTACTCATTCATAAGCCCCTCGGCCTATAAGAAAATCTGCCAGGGTGACAATGCTTCCCTGACAAACAGCGTAACAATCCTAAATCCTCTGGGCGAGGACACCAGCGTTATGCGCACAACGTCCCTCCCCTCCATGCTGGACATTCTCTCCCGGAACTATAACTACAGAAATTCCGCCGTAAGGCTCTATGAGCTTGCCAAGACCTACCGTCCGGTAGCCGGCCGGCAGCTTGCCGACGAAAAGCTGTGCCTTACCCTTGGCGCATACGGCGGCATGGACTTCTTTAAAATAAAGGGCGCTGTGGAGACTATCCTGGCCGGTATGCGCGTGACGGACGTCTCCTACACCGCACTCTCCGAAAATCCCTCCTACCACCCGGGCCGCTGCGCCGAAATACGCTCCGGCAGCACCGTTATAGGCGTTGTGGGCCAAATACACCCCACCGCCGCCTCAAATTACGGCATCGGCTGCGACGTATACGCCGCGGAGCTTGATTTTGAAGCTATGCGCACCTGCCGCACCGGCGACAGCGTGTACGTGCCTATCCCCAAGTACCCCTCCGTCTCCCGCGATTTGGCCGTCGTATGCGACGCCGCCATCACCGTTTCCTCCCTGGAGCAGTGCATAAGCAGGAATTCCGGCGGCCTCGTGCGCAGCATTGAGCTTTTCGACATCTACACCGGAAGCCCCATCCCGGAGGGCAAAAAGAGCGTCGCCTTCTCCCTGGAGCTCAGGGCTGACGACCGGAACCTCACAGCCGCCGAGGCGGACAGCGACATGGCCCTTATCCTTGCCGCTCTGGAAAAGGAGCTGGGCGCTGTCATCCGGTGACGGGAAAACCGAAGCTTCTGTATTGCAGGCGGCAAATGAAGTAAATTGTCATGAATCTGTAATATTTCTCCCCTTTCGCTTTAGCGGATAATTTGCTATAATTATGAATGCAAAATAAAAAAACGCATATCATTTATACATGCGTATCCTGCATGTTTTGAAGGGGGCTGAGAACTTTGGATGATATGACGCGCAAATTTGAGGTTATTGACTCAAGCAACATCACAAAGGAAATACTGACGTCTGTATACGATTCACTGAAGCTGAAGGGCTACGATCCCATAAATCAAATCGTTGGCTATATATTGTCTGAAGATCCTACCTACATCACAAATTACAACAATGCCCGCAGCCTTATATGTCGGCTTGACCGGGATGAACTGCTTCAGGAGCTTGTCAGAAGCTACCTTGAGGACTGAGCAAAAGCAGCAGCCGGAGGCAAAACTCCGGCTGCTGCTTTTGCCGGGCACTTTTCTGCATCTGTTTTTCTACGGTGTCTTCCGCCTTTCCGCACCGAAAAAATAGTTACAAAAAAGTTACGATTAAGGTTGACAAGCGAGAAACAATGTGTTACAATCTGTTACAGATTTGCCAAAGGGGGTTACAGTATGGCAGTCACCAGGACCGGGCAGAGTGAGCTTCTCCAGTACAAGGGACATCCGCTCCGCCGGAAAGACAATCTTATTTATTATGGCAGCATGGCTGATAAATATATCATCCAGCTTCAGATCCTGGATACGGAAAAAGTCGCTGACATGGACATAGCCACCAAGGTATCCGTCCAGCTTCAGCTCACTGACCCCGACCTTAAATCCAGAGACCGTGTGGTAAAGACAAGCGAAAAGAACAGCCTGTACGCCGCTATGGATATTGCGGCTATATGGCTCGAGAGAGCATTGGCTTCAAAATAATTGCGGCTACTGCGGAAAGGCAATAAAAATGAAAAAATTACTGCGAATAACGATTATCGGAGCACTGCTTACACTGGCCGTGTGCGCCACGGCGTTTGCGGCCGACACGGCTGACGGCGCCTGTAAGGTCACCGCTTCCACCTTGAACATAAGAGCTGCGGCTTCCACCTCCAGCAGCATAATGACCACAGTTAATAACGGCACCATCCTCGTTGTGCTGGACGATTCCGCAAGCGGCTGGTACTATGTGGCCTACGGCTCCACAAGAGGTTATGTTTCAAAAGACTATGTCTCCTTTGATGACGTTGAAAACTTCACCGCCACCGGCAAAATAAGCGACGAGGGCGGCGCAAGGGTCCGTGAAAAGCCCAACGCCTCGGCGGAGGCCCTCTGTGTCGGCCTCTACGGAGACCAGGTGAACATAATCGGCATCAACAAGGGCTGGTACAAAGTAAAGTACGGACAGGTTACAGGTTACATACGTTCAGACCTTGTTACCATAGTCGGAGCCAGCAGCTCATCCGGCAGTTCATCCGGAGGCTCCTCCACTTCCCTTTCCTACAGCTCCCTGGGTTCTCAGATAGCGGCGTATGCCCAGCAGTATGTCGGTTACAGCTATGTATACGGCGGCAAGTCCCCCTCCAGCGGTTTTGACTGCTCCGGCCTTGTCTACTATGTTTACAAGCAGTACGGCTACACTCTCTATCCCGGAGCCACCACCCAGTACAAGAGTTCCGTCGGCTATGTCATAAACAAGTCCGACCTTCAGGCCGGCGACCTGGTTTTCTTTACCGCTAACGGCAATACTATCTCACACGTCGGCATATACATAGGCAACGACCAGTTCGTACATGCATCCACACCGTCCACAGGCGTTATCATAAGCAGCCTCAGCAGCTCCTATTATCAGAATCACTACTATTCCGCTAAGAGAATAGTTTAGTCACAGTATAATATGCATTATCCCCCGGCGTAATTACGCCGGGGGATAATTTTTTACCTTTTGGGATGCCAATCAGCCCGAGTTATCCCCCCCCTCTGCTGTCCGGAAATTTTCACATTGACCCTTAAAAACGGACTTTGTTAATTTTTTTGCAAGCTTTGAAAGTTTGTCCTGCATTTGCTATCGCGTTTTTTCCTAAAATGCAAAGTTTCCTTCATGATTTTAGCCCAAAAAGTAAATAATGTGCAGTATTGATGAATTTTTTGCGACATCTTTAGAAGTTCAGCTAATATACTGTCTCAAAATGTTGTGCTATTCTTTTATATATAATGTTCAAAGAGCACATGGTTTGATGTCTGAAATTTGTTAAATTTATAACAGGAGGCTAAGTAACATGAGCGAACAGATAAGCGTCACTCGCAGCGAGGACATTATGCTCCAGCGAGTCCGCAGGATAGCCGAGGGCTACCGGGGCAAGGAAGGCTGCCTTATCCAGGTGCTCCACGCAGTCCAGAGCACCTACGGCTACCTCCCCATCCCGGTGCAGAAAATAGTTTCAGAAGTGCTGGAAATACCCCTCGCCACCGTTTCCGGCGTCGTCACCTTCTACTCCTTCTTCTCCACGGAGCCTCACGGAAAGCACAATATCCGCATCTGCCTCGGCACCGCCTGCTATGTCCGGGGCGGCGTAAAGATCGTTGACCGTATGGAGGAAATCCTTGGATGTAAGGTAGGCCACACCACGTCGGACGGCATGTTCACATTCGAGATTGCCCGCTGCATAGGCGCCTGCGGTCTGGCCCCCGCCATAGCCATCGATGACAAGGTATATGCCAACGTAAACCCCGACGAGCTGCCGAAAATCCTTTCCGAATACTACAAGGAAGAAGAGGAGGCGGCTGAATAATGGCAAGGTACATGCGTCACCTCACATGTATTGAGGATCTCACAAGCGTCAAGGAAGAATTCATAGATTCTGTAAAGGACTACCGCCACACCGTCATAGTCTGCGGCGGCACCGGCTGCGTTTCCTCGCATTGCGCCGAGGTCATGACAGCACTTAAAAAGCAGTATTCCATCCGCGGTCTCCGGGACGAGGTCCGTATAGTCGAATCCGGATGCATCGGCCTCTGCGCCCTGGGACCCACTGTCGTGGTGGAGCCGGAAGGCGTGTTCTACTGCAACATGACCCCCGAAAAAATAGTCCAGGTGGTGGATAAGCACCTTATCGGCGGAAATATCATCACGGACTACACATTTCTGGACGAGAGCACCGGCAAGCACATCCCCTACATAAACGACATCCCCTTTTTCAAGGACCAGGTGAAAATAGCGCTGCGCAACTGCGGGGCCATAGACTACGACTCCATTGAGGAGTATATCTCCCGGGACGGCTATTTCGCCTTTGCAAAGGCCGTTACGGAGCTGGGCCGCCAGGGAGTTTATGAGGAGCTCAAAAAATCCGGCCTCCGGGGCCGTGGCGGCGCGGGCTTCCCTACCGGCGTAAAATGGGAATCCGGCTACAATGCCGCCGGGGACCAGAAATATATCGTCTGCAACGCCGACGAGGGCGACCCCGGCGCGTTTATGGACCGCTCGATCCTTGAGGGCGACCCCCACTCCGTCATAGAGGCAATGATGCTGGGCGGCTACACCATCGGCGCTGACAAGGGCTATGTCTACGTCCGCGCCGAATACCCCATTGCCGTTGAGCGTCTCTCCGAGGCCATCGAGACGGCCAGGGCCTTCGGTCTCTTGGGCGAAAACATACTCGGCACTGGCTTTTCCTTCGATGTTGAGATACGCATCGGCGCGGGCGCTTTCGTCTGCGGCGAGGAGACAGCGCTCTTAAACTCTATAGAGGGAAAGCGCGGCGAGCCGCGTCAGAAGCCCCCATACCCCTTCCAGAAGGGACTTTTCGGATGTCCCACAATAATCAACAACGTCGAGACGCTGGCCAACGTGCCGGCCATAATCACCCGTGGCGCGGACTGGTACGCCTCCTACGGCGTCGGACGCTCAAAGGGCACAAAGGTCTTTGCACTGGCCGGCGATATCAGGTATTCCGGCATTATTGAGATACCCATGGGTATGCCTATGCGGAATATAGTCTACACTATCGGCGGCGGCCTTAAGGAGGGCAAGGCCTTCAAGGCGATACAGTCCGGCGGCCCCTCCGGCGGCTGTCTCACAAAGGACCATCTGGACGTCTCGGTTGATTACGAGAGCCTCTCGGCAATGGGCGCCATAATGGGCTCCGGCGGTCTTATCGTAATGGACGAAAACACCTGTATGGTCGATACGGCCAGATATTTTATGGACTTTGTTCAGGACGAATCCTGCGGCCACTGCGTCCCCTGCCGCATAGGCACGAAGCGTATGCTGGAAATTTTACAGAAAATCGTCTCCGGCAAGGGCGAGGAGGACGATTTGGGCAAGCTGGAAACGCTGGCCAACACCGTAAAGGACACGGCCATGTGCGGCCTGGGCCAGACCGCGCCCAATCCGGTCCTCACCACCCTCAAATATTTCCGCAGCGAGTATGAAGCCCATGTCCTCCACAAGACCTGCCCGGCCCATGTGTGCAAGGATATGCTCACATACGTTATCGACACGGAAAAATGCCAGGGGTGCACGCTGTGCGCCAGAAACTGCCCCATGGGCGCTATTTCCGGCAGCGTAAGGCAGCCCCATGTCATTGACAAGGAAAAGTGCTCACGCTGCGGCACATGTATTTCAAACTGCAAATTCGGCGCTATCTCAGTGCAGTAAGGAGGGGTAGAAATGATAGAACTTACAATAAACGGCCGCCATGTGGAGGCCCCCGACGGCTCCACCATAATGCAGGCGGCGGAACTGGTGGGCATAAAAATACCGAGCCTCTGCAAATATAAGGACATACACGCCATCGGCGCATGCCGCGTATGCGTCGTGGAGGTAGAGGGCGCGAAAAATCTCCAGGCCTCCTGTGTGGTGAAGGCCACAAACGGTATGGTGGTAAACACCAACAGCGAGCGGGTCCGCGCCGCCAGGAAAATACTCTACGATTTGATGATATCTGACCATCCCAAGGAGTGCATGACCTGCAACCGCAACCGCACCTGTGAGCTTCAGCAGCTTGGATACACTCTCGGCATTGAGGAAACCCACATAGACGGCCAGCAGAGGGAGAAGCATATCGACATATCCCCCTCCATCACAAGGGATACGTCAAAATGTATACTGTGCCGCCGCTGCGTCACTATCTGCAATGAGATACAGCACGTGGGCGCTATCAGCACCCAGAACAGGGGCTTCAGCAGCATCGTCTCCCCCTCCCTGGGTCTGCTCCTCAACTCCACCAACTGCTCCATGTGCGGCCAATGCACAAGCGTGTGTCCCACCGGCGCGCTGGAGGAGACCTCATCCATCGTCCCTGTCTGGAAATCGCTGGACGACAAGGACCGCTATGTTATAGTCCAGACCGCCCCCGCAGTCCGGGCCGCCCTGGGCGAGTCCTTCGGCATCCCCTGCGGCACAGCCGTCACCGGGAAAATGGTCACGGCCCTCCGGCAGCTTGGCTTTGATAAAGTGTTCGACACAAATTTCGGCGCCGACCTCACCATTATGGAGGAGGGCACGGAGCTTCTGGAGAGGCTGAAAAAATCGGTAAAGGGCGAGGATGCCTCCCTGCCCATGATAACAAGCTGCTCCCCCGGCTGGGTAAAGCACTGCGAGCACGCCTGGCCCGGCGAGCTGAGCCACCTTTCCACCTGCAAATCTCCCCACACCATGCAGGGCGCTCTTGTAAAGAGCTACTACGCCGAAAAAATGGGCATAGACCCCAAATCCATCTTCATGGTCTCCGTAATGCCCTGCACGGCGAAAAAATACGAGATACAGCGGCCCGAAATGGGCAATAACGGGATTCCCGACGTTGACGCGGTGCTCACCACCCGGGAACTCGCCAGAATGATAAGGATATCCGGCATCGACTTTGAAACCCTGGAGGACGGGGAGTTTGACGCCCCTATGGGCTTATCCAGCGGCGCGGGCGACATTTTCGGCGTCACCGGCGGCGTTATGGAGGCGGCGCTCCGGACAGTGTATTTCTGCGTCACAGGCCGGGTGCTCCCCTTTGAGAAGCTCCATGTTGAGCCTATCATGGGCTTTGACAGGATAAAAGCCGCCGATATCACCTTTGAAAACGTCCTGCCCGAATACGCGGATTTTGAGGGCGTCACCGTAAAGGTCGCCGTGACGAGCGGGCTTGCTGGCTCCGATGAGCTTATGCGCCAGGTGGCCGACGGCGTCTCGCCCTATCAGTTCATCGAAATCATGGGCTGCCCGGGCGGATGCGTGTCCGGCGGCGGCCAGCCCCGTATGGTCTCCGACAATTTCCGTGAGCTCCGGGCCAAAGCCCTCTACTCCGAGGACGAGCGGAAAACGCTCCGCATGTCCCACGATAACCCTGCTATCCAGCAGGTGTACAGCGAATATCTCACCGCCCCGGGGAGCGAAACGGCACACCACCTGCTTCACACTACATATACGCCAAGAGGCCAGTTTAACGAGCTTCTCGGTTAAAGAGCATAAAAGCGGCAAAGGTCCCGCTGCAAAACAGGCAAAGCGAAACAGCGGTCTGGTCGGCAAGGAGATGCTGTCCGGACCGCTGCTTTTCTGCGCTTAATGCGCATACCGTATGCTGATAAATGAAATTTTAAAAAAGCAACGGTTATGCTCTTGAATATCCGTTTGAAGCGCCGCCCGTATTTCCGTTCAAGCCTGTTCAGCGCCTTTACAGTGCTGGCGGCGGTTTTGTCCGGCATTTTGATTATGATTTCCCGCCGCGTCAGGCGTTCCGAAAGAACAAGCAAAACCTCCTCGTATAATAATAAAAATAGCAATAGTAATCGAATAAAATAGGAATAGAA
>CAZBUH010000084.1:0-9289 GCA_964495095.1 uncultured Oscillospiraceae bacterium
ATGGGTAAACGGCTGAACATTCCGAAAGTCCACCCGCACAAGTTCCGCCGGACGCCGGCAACAATGGCGATTGACAAAGGGATGCCCATAGAACAGCTTCAGCGGCTGTTAGGACATCAGCGAATAGATACGACATTGCAGTACGCAATGGTCAAACAGAGCAATGTAAAGGAGGCTCATAAGAAATATATAGGGTAGGATGGTGATTGTATGGAATTTCAGAATGGAACATTGGCTTCTGTTTCAGTGGATGAGCGTGGATCTTACGGGATCGGAGATCAGCAGTCGAACGGTCGGATGATTTGTATATGCAGGCTTCCTCATTAAGTTCAGCATTGATCCTGAAGGGGTTAATCCAAAATTTGTAAAACATTATTGTCTGTCTGATGCATATAAAGGATGGATTCACTCTTTTAATATTTTTGGATATGTCTTGTTACAAGAGGAATTATATCGTTGCTGTCAATCCAGATATTCGGTTCAAAGCCTATTGTTTCCTCTATGGAATTATCAAACACCTTTTGCGGACACCAAAATGTGATTTTTGAGTTTGGAAGATAATATATACACAAATCACCAAATTTGCCGATTCCCAAAGAATTGCAGCCATAAAAGACTACGTTTTTCATTGCGGCCGCCATAACGATTGCGCTCTCCCCGGAGGAGGCGACGCCGTCATTGATGATCACATGGAGTGTCCCCGTGAATAAGCTGCTGCCTGTTGCTTTGACGTCGGAATCGCTTTTCAGACAATATGGCACTTCTCTGATTTCTCCGTGTTCCTTTGCGTAAACAAGGGTGGATTGCAATTCAAGCACCTTCCCCATATCCGCACAACCGCCATTCAGTCCGATTAAGAACTGTTTTGGAAATTCAGAATTTCCGCCGAGATTATTAGAAAGATCCCAGACCACGTGCCGATAATCTCGGCATTTTTCGCCAATCTCATAGCATTTTCTGATATCCGCTTCTGCGTCTCCTACAAATGTAGAACAGGTGATATATGCGATGTCCCCGTCATAATTTTCCTGTATCAAAGAGTCCTCAACCGGAGCTTTGCTTTTGATTCTATGAACGGGAACCGTCCTGCGTTCTGACCCTACCGTCAGATCTATTTCAGTTATCGTCTCTTTACTGCGCACGCCTACCAAAAATGCAGAATGCCTGCTTGGGGAGACAGTTGGAAACAGACGAATGTCATCGCCTGGCAAAACTGTTTTTCCCGATGCCGCATCGACATACCTTCCATCGATTTCCTCAAGCAGAAGATCTGACACATAGGTCTGCGTTTTTCGGTAGAATCCCCTTCCGTAATCTTTTGTAGTTAAAGCTAAATGTCCGTCGCAGATAAAAGAAAGATGATCTGCGATTAGATCGATCAGATCGTTGACAGGCACATAGGTGGAGCAGCTATTTACAGCATCTTGCATAGCTGTAAAGGCATTGTCAAATTGAGATTTATCAAAGTAAGTATATCCGCTGTAAGCCTGCTCCATGACGAAGCGTACATAGGAAACATCTTCTGACGCTTCTACACAAGATACAGAATCAGGAACAGCTTTATACAAACTTTCACCTTGGTTAAACTTCTTTCGCAGAAGTTTCATGGGTTCTTCTGCGGAGTAAATCAAAAACTTATGATTATCCATATGTAAAACTCATCCTTTGATAATAGCATGAAAATTCCCGATTTATCGGGCGTCGGTATGCTGCCCGAAGATATTTCTGTGCCGCCGGTTTTATCCCATGTGCAGGGCGTTTCTGCGCCGCTACTTGCCGACACAGAAGCGCTCGAATATGCGGGCGGTGATATCCTCCCTGACGGTGCGGCCGGTTATCTCCCCAAGGGCCGACATGGCGGCCTCGATCTCGGTGAGCACGGCGTCGGGAGTGACGCCCTCCCGCATGGCTTCCAGAGCGGTATTTACCGAATCCAGCGCCCGCTGTACAGCCCCGGCCTGGCGGGCGTTTGTTATAAGCTCGCCCTGGCTTTCACCACCGGAGGGGTAAAGCTCTGCCACGGTTTTTTCCAGCTCCTCCAATCCGCTGCCCTCGGCGGCCGATACGACGCATATGCGTGAAAAACTGTTTTCCAGCTCCCGGGGGCTGATTTTAAGCTCCAAATCAGACTTGTTTATGACGGCAACGGCCTTCGGAGCAGCCTTGGCCGCCTGCACTGTCTCCATATCCTCCGCCGTAAGCCTGCTGCTGCCGTCGAATACCGCAAGCACAAGCTCTGACTCTGCGGCGGCGGCTTCAGCACGATCCACACCTATCCGCTCCACCGGGTCCTCTGTCTCCCGGAGGCCGGCTGTGTCTGAGAGCCGCAGCAGCACGCCGCCAAGCCGCACTTTTTCCTCTATGGTGTCCCTGGTGGTGCCGGGGATATCGGTTACTATGGCCCGGTCAAAGCCAAGCAGGGCGTTTAAAAGCGAGGATTTGCCCGCGTTGGGCCTGCCGATTATGGCGGCCTTGACGCCCTCCCGGAGTATCCTGCCACGGTCGAAGCTCATAAGGAGCCGCTTCAGCGCCCGGGCGGATTCTTCAAGCTCCGTCTCGTAGCTTTTAAGGCTGAATTCATCGATGTCCTCATCCGGATAGTCCAGTACAGCGTGAAAATGCGACATTATGTCAACCATTTTATCGTATATCCCATCAATTTTCCGCCTTACCGCGCCGCCGAGCTGACCGGCGGCGTTTTTTGCCGCGTTTTCTGTCTCGGAGTCTATAAGGTCGATTACGGCTTCGGCCTGGGTCAGGTCCATTTTGCCGTTTAAGAAGGCGCGTTTTGTAAATTCTCCCGCCTCCGCCTGCCTGACCCCGTTTTCAAAAAGGGCACGGAGCCCCTGCTCCAGCACTATCTGCGAGCCGTGGCACTGAAGCTCCGCCGTGTCCTCGCCGGTGTAGCTGTGAGGCGCACGGCTCACGGTGCAGAGGCACATGTCTATAAGCTCGCCCCCGGGATTTCGGAGCTGCCCGTAATACAGCCTGCCGCTCTCCGCCTCCTCCATGGAGCCGCTTTTCGGAGTGAATACTCCGGATACCGCCTGTATTGCCCCCTGTCCGCTGAGCCTTATTATGCCTATGGCGCTTTTTCCGCGGCCTGTGGCTATGGCGGCTATGGCGTCGCCCATTGTAATTCCGCTCATGGTTTTTCTCCTCTCACCGTACTGTTATATTTGAGATTGTGCAGGGAAAGAAAGAGCCTGAAAAGCAGCTCGCCGTCTCCCCAGTCTATATCCGCCTTTTCCTCCAAACGTGCCAGCCTGTAATCCATGGTGTTCCTGTGGATATGCAGCCGCCTGCTGGCCTCCGGCACATTTAGCCCGGAACCGAGATACGCCTCAAGCGTCTCGATAAAGCTGAATTTCCCCGTTTTGTCGAGCTCCGACAGCAGCCTTACGGTGGGGTGCAGATACGCCTCGCCGCCGTAGAGGGAGTCGGCCATAAGGTAAGGCTCTATCTCGTCGTAGAATACAACGCCGACGGTTTTCCCAACGCAGTCTCTCAGCCGGATGCTCCTCTCCGTAAGGAGGAAATGGGTTCTGGCGTTTTGGATTCCGCGAAACACCCGGCTTTCCGCGCCGGAAAGATTATGTTCCGATGCGAATTTTGCCAGCCTTGACCGCTTTTTTTCATACGCCGCCGCCGGTATAAGGGCGCTGTAAAAACCGTCCAGCACCGCGCTGGGGGCGCCGCAAATCGCGTCCAGGCCGTCCACCACGGAGGCTGTTTTGGCTATGTCGGGCTGCAAATGCCGGATATCCGCGGAGAAAACCACAAATTCCCCGTCGGCGGCTATTCCCAGAAGCTCCGCCTCGACCTCCGCCTCACCGCCGGAAAAGAGCCGCCTTATAAAAAGCTCGGTGGAAAATTTGTGCCCCGGCATGGCGGCCTCCCGCCGACGCATCATGGCGTTTACGCCGCGGCAGAGTATCTCCAAAAGCTCCGGGTCCGGCCGGTCGTTCTCTATAAAGATGTAGGCCACCGGCTCCCCGTCCTGTATAAGCTCCGCCTCCGAGACGCCGCCCAGGACGTACAGACGGCAGGTGTCGCCGCCGCCGGTTGGAAAGCTGCGCTTAAACTCCCGCTCTCCGGTTTCCGGCGCGCCCCCGTCTCCGGCCACAAGGCGCATAAGGGAGCTGTAAAGTGACGTCTTGGCCCCAAATGCGGCGGCTGCGGCGTCCATCATGTCGCCCACGGCGCCAAAGGCCACGGCCCGGTAAAGCTTTTCCCTGAGCTGCTCCACTTATTCGCCGCCTTTCATAATAATTTCACAATCCAATTATAGTTTTTCTGCGGCGGCCCGTCAATATCAAAATATTGTACGGGTTTTAAGTTGTGAATTTGTCACAAATAATTGCGGCAGATTTGTTCTCCACGCCGTTGAACAGAGAGGCGGTATGCTGTATCTTTTAGTAAAAGCATAATGCAGGAGGACAGATTATGTACGAGAATCTTTTAAAACCCATTAAAATAAACGGGCTTACCCTTAAAAACCGTATGTTGGCCGCCCCCACCTCACTGGCGGAGCTTGGCCCCGGGGAGCACTACTCACCGGCGAATATCGCCTATTATAAATACAAGGCCGCCGGCGGGTGCAGCCTTGTGACGGTGGGGGACGTTATCGTGGACCTCTCCACCGGCCGCTCGCACCCTCAGCAGGTGGGGCTTGACGATCCGGGGGCGGTCCCGGCTCTCGTGGAGCTGGCGGAGGCCATCCACGCCGGAGGCGCTGCGGCCTCCATCGAGATAGACCACGGGGGAGCGCTGTGCTCGCCGGAATTTATCGGCGGCAGAAATGCCATAGGCCCCTCCGGTTACGTGGACGGCTGGGGCGACACGGTAGAGGAGATGACGGAGGAGCAGATACTTGATATCGCTGAAAAATTCGGTGAGGCCGCCGCCCGTGCCAAAAGCTGCGGTTTTGATATGGTAATGATACATGCGGGCCACGGCTGGCTTCTCCACCAGTTTATTTCCGGGATAACAAATCACCGCACCGACAAATGGGGCGGCTCCTTTGAAAACCGTATGCGCTTCCCGCTGCTTGTGGTTGAGAAGGTGAGGGCCGCCGTAGGCCCCAAATTCCCGATAGATATCCGCATAAGCGGCTCTGAGCGGCTGGAGGGGGGCTACGGCGTGGAGACCGGCGTGAAGATTGCCATGGCACTGGACGGGAAGGTTGACCTTATCCATGTGTCCGCCGGCACGCAGGAGGACGAATACTCCGCCGTACTGATGCACCCCGGCATCTTCCAGAAGCACGGCGAGAACTCCGGCCTGGCCGCCGAGATAAAAAAGCATGTAAAGACCCCGGTCTGCACCGTTGGCGCCTTTTCCGAGCCTGATAAAATGGAGGAATTTCTGGCTTCCGGCGGCGCCGACTGCATAGCCATGGGCCGGGCGCTTATTGCCGACCCGTTTATGCCGAGAAAGCTTATGGCGGGGCGGCCTCAGGACATTACCCCGTGCCTGCGCTGCGGCGAGTGCCAGAGCGGTATGATGAAAAACCATGTAATCCGCTGCACCGTAAACCCGGTCATCGGCCATGAGCAGGAATTTTTCGCCCCAATACCCGTAAACCGCAAAAAGAAGGTGCTTATCGCAGGCGGAGGCCCGGCGGGCATGGAGGCGGCAATCGAAGCCTGCGCCAAGGGCCATCAGGTTATCCTCTGCGAAAGGGAGGGGCATCTTGGGGGCGCTCTTAAATTTGCCGACGGCGCGGACTTTAAGCGCAATATGCTCCTCTACAGGGAGAGCCAGATTGCAAAGGTAAAGGCGCTGCCCATAGATTTGCGGCTGGGCGTGAAGGATATGGCTGCTTTGGCGGCCGAGGCAAAGCCCGACGTTATTATAGCCGCTGTGGGGGCCGACCCAATAATACTGCCGGTACCGGGGGCTGACGGCAAAAACGTGGTGACAGGCGCCGATATGACGCCGGATACGCCGGTAGGGGAGAATGTGGTGGTTATAGGCGGCGGACTTGTGGGCTCCGAAATCGCACTACACCTGGCGAGAGAGGGCAAAAAGGTCGTTATCCTTGAAATGCGTGACGAGATCGCCGCAGACTGCTCCCGTATGCACAAAATAAACCTTGTCCACCAGCTCAACACCTGCGAAAATCTCCGGCAGGCCCCCGGCTATACCTGCACCGGCATAACCGAAAATTCCGTCACCGCCAGAGACGCCGGCGGCGCGGAGAAGGCGTTCCCCGCCGACACCGTGATAATGGCGGCGGGCCTGCGGCCCCGTTCCGGCCAGGTGGAGGCGCTGCGTCCTCTTGCACCGGAATTTTACGTGATAGGCGACGCGAAGGCCGCCGGAAACGTCCGGCTCGCCACCCGTGAGGCCAGCGACGCCGTAACCGCAATGGGGCTGTTTTAAATAAGGTAAAGCGTTTTAATAAGCTTAAAGGGCGGCATAGCTTTTTGCTATGCCGCCCTGCTTTAATTTCGCGCTTTATTTTGCGTTCTTTTTCGCAAGCTGCAAAAACTGCTGAAAGTCCCTGTCGTAGAGCTGCTTTTTCTCCTGGTCGTAGCCGGTAATAAGGGGATAGCCCGCGTCGCGGACGGCGTCGATTATCTGCTGGGCGATGTCCGCGTCCTTTGTGACGATGTCCCTTTCGCTCTTGTCCCGCTGGCAGAAAACAAGCGTCCATCTCATTTTCCCCTCCTCAAGGGTTTTGCCCCTGGGGTAGAGCCATACGGTCTGCTCTGTGCTTATGGCCTTTGTGCCAAGGCCGGAGTCATACCATATAAAGCGTTTTCCGGCCCGTACCTTTTTGCCGAGCTCCCTGGCGGAGAGGTAGTCGCTTTCAATTTCCTCCCGGGACAGGCCGCCGGCGTTGGCACCGATGTATTTTTTAAGCCCGCCGGAGAAAACGCCCAATGCCGCCAGAAGAAGCAGCACAAGGCCCGCCAGTATGAAAACGCCGCCCGTTACCGTGAAAACCAGGACGAACTTTTCAGAGAAGGGCCCCACCTTGCCGGCGTTTACCTGAAGGGTCAGAAGATGCTGGTCTATGTACTCCTGGCTTTCGTCCTCAAAATAGCTCACGTCCTCAAACCAGTTTTTGTAATAATCGGCAATGCTGCTCTCGCTTTCAGAAACTGTGCCGGCCACGGAGCCATAGTCGCCCATGGAGTCAAGCTCGCCGCTGTATACAGAATTTGCCTCGCCGGCGATAGCCGTGGCCAGATTTTCGTAGCTGCCGGGCAGGGAGATTATCATATAATACTTATCCTCTTCACCGCAGCTCATAATGCAGTATATGGCCTTCGTTTTCGTGCTGCTGCCGCTGGTGACGGTGGAGCTGGCGAAGGTGTCGAGTATCGTATTGAGCTCAACCTCCACATAGGCCCCATCCAGTTTGTCTGTTTCCACAGCTTCAATAGGTACCGGCCCGGCGGCCATGCGGAAAATGCTGAAGCCCGTGCAGGCCATAAGCAGAAGCCCCAGCAGCACCGCCGCGATAACAAGGGGCAGCGCTTTTTTTACGCTCTTTTTTCTTATATCCTTATACATTCCGACACCTCACATCTGAGTTTACATAAGTTGCAAAATAATATTCCATTCCGCCGCTCACAAGGCTCCCGGAGCGGCTCTCCCGACTCCAGCTGGGAAGCTCGTCCAGATTGGGGAAGAACGCGTCGTTTTCAGCCTGGGCCTCGATCACCGTCAAAAACGCCCGTTTGCAGTAGGGGAGCAGCGCCCTGTAAACGCTCTCGCCGCCTATAACAAACACATTGTCCTCCGGCTCGTCCCGTATAAGGGCCAGGGCCTCGTCCACGCTCCCGGCCGTGTCCGCGCCGGGGACGTGAAAATTCCTGTCCCGGGTCAGGACTATATTCCGCCTGTTTTTAAGGGGCTTTCCCCCGGGAAAATCCAGCAGGGTTTTCCGGCCAACAATGACCGTACCGCTGCCGGTAACCTGCCGGAAGTGCTTTCTGTCCTCCGGAATCACAAGGGTCTGGGTGCCGCCGAGGCCGATGCCCCAGCTTTTATCAACAGCAGCCACTATAACCATATTACCGCCTCACACCGCCACGGGAATCTTGTGCTGGAAGGGCGCGTACTCGTAATTTTCCACCCTGAAGCTGTCCCTGGTAAAACCGTAAAAATCCTTTACCGACTTGTCGATAATAAAATCCGGGGCCTTTTTCGGCGGGTTTTCTATAATCTCACGGATTATGGGCACGTGCCTGTCGTAAATATGCGCGTCGGCGATGACGTGTACCAGCTCTCCCGCCTCCAGCCCGGACACCTGGGCCATCATGTGTACCAGCACCGCGTACTGAACCACGTTCCAGTTGTTGGCCGCCAGCATGTCCTGGCTGCGCTGGTTTAAAATGGCGTTTAACGTATTGCCGGAAACATTGAAGGTCATGGAGTAGGCGCAGGGGTAGAGGGCCATGTCGTGCAGATCCTCAAAATTATATATGTTCGTCATTATCCTGCGGCTGGCCGGGTTGTGCTTTAAATCGTATATCACCCTGTCCACCTGGTCGAACTCACCCTCGGGGTACCGGTGCTTTACGCCGAGCTGATAGCCGTAAGCCTTTCCGATAGAGCCGGTCTCATCGGCCCAACTGTCCCAGATATGGCCGTTCAGGTCGTGGATGTTGTTGGATTTTTTCTGCCATATCCACAGCAGCTCATCCACCGCTGTTTTCCAGTAGGTGCGGCGGACGGTGAGCAGGGGAAATTCCTCCCGCAGGTCATAGCGGTTTACTATGCCGAATTTTTTTACCGTGTGGGCGGGGGCGCCGTCCTCCCACCTGGGGCGGACTTCAAGCTCTGTGTCCCAGAAGCCGGTTTCAAGTATGTCCCGGCAGTTTTGTATAAATATCTCGTCGGCGCGGCTCATGTTCTCATCTCCCGTAAATTTTGCATACAAAAGCATTATACAGCAAAGCGGGGAAATTCTCAACATTTTCGGAACAGAGTTAAGACAGGATGCGGCAAAATATTTTCTTGCATTCAAAAAACTGTTATGGTATACTGTATTTGCATCTGCGGATATAGTTCATCGGTAGAATGAAAGCTTCCCAAGCTTTAGAGGTGGGTTCGACTCCCATTATCCGCTCCAACAAAAACGGCATGTCAAAGCATGTCGTTTTTTGTTTGGCCCCGCTTCCGTTGGCCCCTCCGCCCCAAGGGAATTTTTGAAGATTTTTTTAAAATCGGTTGACAAAATGAGCCGGCTTGTGTATAATACAGTTTGCCTGTTTATGGCGGCGTAGCTCAGTTGGCTAGAGCACGCGGTTCATACCCGCGGTGTCACCGG
>CAZBUH010000085.1:0-9122 GCA_964495095.1 uncultured Oscillospiraceae bacterium
CAGGGTATTCGTGACCGCCGGGACGGCAGAGGAGGCCGGAGTGGAGGCCGCGAAGCTGTGGGGCGTGCCGTGGCGGAAGGTGGCGGCGTATCTGGACGCGGAGGATCACGGGCCGATACAGTACGGCATCTGTCTGCAGTGCAGGAGGAAATACGCGAGCATCGAGGGCGAGGGGAACTACTGCCCGGTATGCGCGAAGGCGAGGCGGCAGCGGAGGCTGGCGTACATAAGGAACAACGGGCTGACACGGAAGGAGGGGCAGACATGAGAGGACAGCGGAGGTTACCGGATACACCCATTTCGATTTGCGCTATGCACCCCGGGGGTGCGTACTCCCCCGCCCCCATTTCTCTTTCCTTGCAGGCCCAAGGAAAGAGAAACCGCGGCGGCCTGTGAAAGAGAAAGGAAGGGCCTTGCCCTACGGAAGATGTACAGCCGAAGGCATCAGCGGCATTTCTTATGAGGGACTGTACACGCGTTATGCACCCCGGGGGTGCACACTTACAAGCCCCCATTTCTTTTCTTTGCGGCGGCAAAGCAAAGAAACGGCCGCTTGAGCGGTCAAAGAAAAGAAAGCGCACGCTCTACGGGAGATATACAGCCGAAGGCATCGGCGGTGCTTCTTAAGGGGGACTGTACACGCGGCAGGACGGGAGGCCGAAGGCATCAGAGGTGCTTCTTAAGGGAGGTTACACACGCCGGCGGGACGGGAAAGCCGGAAGGCGGCGGAAAATGAAAGGACGTGGATTTTTTGACGGAGACAATAATCGTGGCGGCGCTGTCGCTGGCGGGGACGCTGGCGGGAGCGTACTTTGCCAACAGGAAAAGCGGGGCGCTTATCGCCTACAGACTGGAGCAGCTTGAGGAAAAGGTGAACAAGCACAACGAGGTGATCGAGCGCACATACAGGCTGGAGGAGGCTGAGGCGCTGGTGGAGGAAAAAATACGGGTGGCAAACCACAGGATAGAGGATCTGGAGCGGGAAAATGAAAAGAAAATTTGAATTTTCAAAGCTGCTCATCCTGATAGAGACGGTAATAGTGGGGTATCTCACATACAAGGGCATACATCTGGCGGAGCTGTGCGTCAAGACTGGCTTTTCCGCATCCCTGCCCTGGGTGGCGACAATGGTTAGCTGCGCCTGGGCGGCATACGGCGCTTCCGCCGGGTTTTATTACAACAAGAGCAAGGCGGAGAACACCGCCGGAGGGATAAAGTACGACACGGCGATAAATACGGAAAGGGACTGCTGAAGATGAGCGTAATGACGGCGGCGGAGCTGGTCCGGCGGGCGGAGAACATAGCCCGGAGGTACAGCACGGTATATCTGTGGGGCGGCATAGGACAGCTCGTGACAAACAGCTTAATAGCGCAGAAGGCGGCGCAGTACCCGTCCTGGTACAGCGCGGCGAGGATAAACAGCCTCAAAACCTACGCCGGGACGGGCACGTGGGGCTTTGACTGCGTATGCCTCATAAAGGCCATTCTCTGGGGCTGGAGTGGGGACACCTCCAAAAGCTGCGGCGGGGCGGTATATGCCTCAAACGGCGTGCCGGACGTGACGGCAAACGGCATGATAAAGCTGTGCCGGGATGTGTCCGCGGATTTCTCGGAAATTGCCGCGGGCGAGGCGGTACACATGGACGGGCATATAGGCATCTATATCGGAAACGAGCTTGCGGTGGAGTGTACGCCGTCATTTAACAACGGAGTGCAGATAACATACGTGAAAAACAGGGTCAGCGGCAAAAGCGGCTATGCCTATGGCCGGAGGTGGACGGATCACGGGAAGCTGCCCTGGATAGACTACACACAGGAAAAGGAGGACGAAACGGTGACATACGAGGACTTCAAGGCGTTCATGGGAAAATACGAGGCGGAGCGGGCGGCACTGCCCGTATCGTCCTGGGCATCGGACAGCATGGAAAAGGCCATAAACGCCGGGATATTCAAGGGTGACGAGAACGGGAACATGCAGGCGCAGTCCCCGGTGACAAGGCAGACGGCGGCCATACTGTTTGACAGGCTGGGCCTGCTGGACTGAGCTGAAGGGAGCGGGACATGAGAAGCATAACCGCGGTGGACAGCATGCCGGAAGCTACCGGCGACACGGAAAAGGACCTGAAGAATCTGCGGGACTATGTATATCAGCTGTCGGAGCAGCTGAGATATGTGCTGAACAATCTGGACGCGGAGAACTTCAACACGGCGGAGCTGCCGGAGCTGTTCAAGGGTACCGGCATCAACATAGGCGACGGGAATTTCAGAGTGGACGAAAACGGCAATGTGACGGTGGCGGGGACGATGCAGTGGACAAGCAGTTCAACGCCGCTGCACGTGATGTACACGACAGACCTTGTGAATTTTACCGGGGAATGGGATCCGGCATGGTCCGCCAGTACCGAAACGGAGGTATGGGCCATGTACAGCTACGACGGGGGAAACACCTGGACAGATCTCGTTATGATACAGGGTAAATCCGGCGAGGACGGCGAGGACGGCAGGGACGGCAGCGACGCCGACGTGACCTTTGCGAAGGTGAACGCCGTGCTGGGCTATCTGTACAAGACGAAAGCCGGAGGCACACCCACCACGGTAACGGGCAGCTACATATATTCCCCGGAGGTGCTGGGCGGGAACATATACGGCACGAACATATACGCCGGGGTGGGCTCGTCCGCTGTGGCGCAGATGGCGGGGGAGGGCCTGAGCCTGTACGACGACACGGGAGGCCTCAAGGCATTCCTGGGCCGGGACGCCGGATACACCGAGGCGGCCTATGTGGGCAACTACGCGCCGATGCTGGAGCTTGGCAAGAGCGTACCCGGCAGAGTGGAGAAATTCTACTCCGGAGGCCACAAGCTGTGGATAGGGGACGCGGGGATGCAGAACGGGATAAAAATAGACCTGGACGGCAGAGGGATGAGCTTCTGGACGGCGGGGGTGGACGTATCCCTCCAGAGCCTTATCGGGACGTAATGAGAGGTGAGAGATAAATGGGAGAGCTGCCCGAAATGATATATTCCGACGGGATCGCAAAGAGCACGCAGGTGCGCTTTGGCGGCCTCAATCACAGGGCCGGGGCCGGAGACGGCGAGCTTTACGACATGGAAAACCTGACAGGCGGCGGCTATCCTCTTTTGCAGCAGAGGACGCCGAGATACCTGCTCACAACCGTCGGCGAGCCCCGGGGCATGACCGGCGGCGAAAAGCTGGCCTGGGTGGACGGCACGTCCCTGTGGTACGGCGGCGAGCAGGTCATGGACGGCCTCACTGACGGGGAAAAGACGCTGCTGCGCCACGGGAAATATCTGCTGGTGTGGCCGGACAAAAAATACCTGGACACCGGGACGGGGGAGACCGGGAGCCTTGAGGCGTCCCGGACAGGCTCCGTCACGCTTCAGGACGGCGTATACGCGGAGGCGGCGGCGGAGGCCAACACCATATACAGCGCCGGGGCGGACTGGAAAAGCCTTTTCCGGATCGGGGACGCGGTGGAGATAAGCGGCTGCACGACGGAGGAGAGCAACAATGTGACGATCATCATACAGGAGATAGACGGGGATTATCTCCGGTTTTACGAGAACAGCTTCACGCTGCCGTCCGGGACGGCATACACGGAAAGCGACGTCACAATAGCGAGGACCGTGCCGGACATGGACTTTATTTTTGAATCGGACAACAGGCTGTGGGGCTGCGGAGGCTCCACCATATACGCCTCAAAGCTGGGGGACCCCTTCAACTGGAGCGTGATGGACGGGGCCGCGGACAACTCCTACGCGCTGGAGGTGATGAGCGCCGGGGACTTTACCGGGGCGTGCGCCTACGGCGGGTATCCCATGTTCTTCAAGGACGATCACATATACAGGATGTACGGGAACAAGCCGTCAAACTACGAGCTGCTTTCCTCCGCCACGCTGGGCGTGGCCGCCGGGGAGCATAAATCAATGGCGGTGGCGGGCGAACAACTGTTCTATCTGTCGAGAGCCGGAGTAGTGAGATACGCCGGAGGCGTGCCGGAGGTCATATCCCGGGAGCTGGGCGAGGAGCGGCTCTGCGGGGCCGCGGGCGGCAGCGACGGGGTGAGATATTATCTGAGCTGCTTAAACGGCGGGGAGCGGGGCCTGTACGTCTACGACACGTCAAACGGACTGTGGAGCAGGGAGGACGGCACGGAGGCGCTGGACTTTGCCTGGGACGGCAACTGCTGCTTTGTGAACGCCGCGGGGGAGATATGGTACTGCGGCAGCACCTTAAACCTGCCGGAGAGCGTGACGCGGGAGGGGCCTCTGAGCTGGTACGGGGAGTTCGGGGACTTCACGGAGGGCTCGCCGGATCACAAGGGGCTTGTAAGGCTCCAGCTTAGAATGGAGCTGGAGGCCGGGGCGTCGGCCACGGTGTCGGTGCAGTACGATTCCGACGGAGTGTGGCGCACGGTGAAGAAGCTGGAGGCCGGGGCGAAAAGAAGCTGCTGTGTGCCGCTCATACCGCGCCGGTGCGATCACTACAGGGTGAGGCTCGAGGGTATCGGAGGCTTCCGGCTCTACAGCATGAGCAGGGAATATTATACAGGCTCGGAATACAAAGGGGGAAATATATAAATGGCGAAAATGACCTACGAGGATTTTGAAAAGGCGGCAAGCGAGGCGGGGCTGCTGGATTCCTTTTCGGACTATGACCTGAAGCTGGCGCAGGAAAACCCGGACGCCGGCTTTGGAATACTGAACTCAAAAAAGGCCTACAGAAGCGCGACCACGGACGCGGAGAGGCAGTCGGCGAACGATTCGGCCAACCAGTGGCGCAGCACTTACGGCAACTATACCGGCGGCAGCGACGGCAGCGAATATAACCCGCTGGGCATACAGTCCTCCGGAAATCTGCTGGCGCAGAGTCAGGCGTACAGCCCGTATACGAGCCGTTACGGAGATCAGATAAATCAGAAGGCGTCGGAGGTGGCGGACTACGGGGCATTCGAATATGACCCGGACAACGAGCTCTACCAGGCATATAAAAAGGCGTACAACAGAGAGGGCGCGCTGGCGGCGAGAAATGCGCTGGCAAACGCGTCCGCGGCTACGGGCGGCGTCGCGGGGAGCTATGCGGTCACGGCGGCGCAGCAGGCGCAGAATCAGTACAGCGCGGCGCTGGCGGACAAGGTGCCGGAGATATACTCACAGCTCTATGACCAGTATCTCAGCGACTACAACCTGAAGCAGTCTCAGCTCTCGGCGCTGCAGGGGCTGGACGATTCGGACTACCAGAAATACTTAAACGACAGAAATTACCTGCTGGGGCTCTACGACACCACAAACAGCAGGGAGCAGCAGGAGCTGGAGAACTCCAGATATGACACGGAGTACGCCGACAGCAGAACGGACACGTCATGGAGCAAGGCCATGGAGTACATACAGACCGGCGTGATGCCCACGGCGGCCACGCTGGAGGCGGCGGGAATAGACGAGACCACGGCGGAAAGCCTCGTGAGCTACTACCGGTCAAAGCTGGCCGGCGGCTACAGCGGCGGCTCCGGAAGCTCCGGAAGCTCCGGAGGCTCCGGCAGCTACAGCAGCTACAGCAGCTACGACGCCGACAGCACGGACAGCGGCAGCACGGAGAACGGCGGGACAGACACGGGCCTCTCCAGCATGTCAAGCTATGCTCAGAGCGTATACAGGGCGGCGGCCTCGGTAACGGAGAAAAGCGGCGTAAGCGACAAGACCCGCGCACAGGTAGGGGTGAACATAGCCTCAAACAAAAAGCTCACGGACAGCGAAAAAAAGGCGCTGCTGGATATGCTGGGGCTGGGCGAGCTGGAGGACTACGAGGGCTTTGCCTCAGCAAACTACGGACAGAGCATCACGGCGAAGGGGTGAAATAAATGGCTTCCTCCAGCTACAGGTACGGCCTGACAAGCGATAAGCTAAAGCAGATACTGAAGGATTCGGCGGCGCCGGACACGCAGACGGACACGCAGACGGACACGGACACCGTAAGCGCCGCCGCCGTCAAGCAGACGGGGACCTCCTCCAGCTACAGGTACGGCCTTACGAGCGAGAAGATAAAGCAGATACTGAGGGACACGGCGGTACCGGAAGCGCAGCCGAAAACGGGCACCGTCAAGCAGACGGGGACCACCCCCAGCTACAGGTACGGCCTTACGAGCGAAAAAATAAAGCAGATACTGAGGGACACGGCAGTACCGGAAGCACAGCCGAAGACGGGCGCCGTAAGCACCGCCGCCGTCAAGCAGACGGGGACAACGGCGGGAAGCAGGGGCAGCATCACACAGCCCGCGGGCGGCGTCACCGCGGACACGGGGGAGGAAGGCGACAGCCGCCTTGACGAGCTTGAAAGCAAATATGTCGCGCTGCAGCAGAAATATGAAACGGAATATCTGGGAGGCAGCCACAGCCGGGAGGAAATGAAGGCTGTGGAGGAGGAGCTTAAAGGCCTGCTGTCGGAGATAAACACCATGCGGAACGGGACAAAGATATCCGCCTCGTCGCAGACGGCAGTGACGCCGCTTGACAGAGCGGAGACGGGTACGCAGAGCGCCGGCACGCTCTCAATGGAGGACATGACCAACCCGACGGCGGAGCAGCTGCAGGGACTTACCTCCGTGTCGGAGGACGCGGAGACGGCGCAGGCGCTTAAGGAGTATGACAGCCTGTATAAAGAATACGCGGAGCGGGGCTACATAACCAAAAGCGACAAAAAGGCCATAAGGAAAAAGGAAAAGGAGCTGCAGAAGCTCATAAAGGAGGCCGGGGAGGACAGCGCCACGGGAAAGGCGGCGCAGGAGTATATAGACCTGTTCGAGGCCATGACCGGGGATAACGACATAAGCAGCACCGGGGCCTATCTGGTGGGGCAGTACGGCGCCGGCGCGATATCCGCGCCGGTAAACATACTGTCCGGTCTCGGCACGCAGGTCGGCGACCTTGTATCCGGCGGCAGCGTGTCCCGGGGACTGAAAACGCTGGAGGACTATTTCGCGGAGCATCCCTCGGACTATGAGCTGCTTATGACGACGGCGGATGTCGGCTCCCACAACGAGGGATATATAAAGCGGCAGATAGCGGAGCGGGCCGGGGTGGACGTTTCGGCGCTGGACGCTTACAAGCTGGCCACGGCAAACGACTATTACGCGGAGCTCAACCGGGAGGTAATGGGCGAGAACGCGGCGGAATGGGCCAAGGGACACGTCGGCAATGTAGTCTACAGCATGGGACAGCAGGCGCTGGGTCAGGTCTATTCAGCCGCGGCGGCGGGCGCAGCGGCGGCCGGCGAGGGCGGCGGGCTTATAGGCAAGGTGATAGACGGCATAACGGGCGGCGCGGCGGCCGGGGGAGCATCCGCGGCCATAAAAGGCGCGGCAATGGGCCTCGTAGAGGGCATGAAAACCGCTCTTACCGGCAATGTGGCTACATATATGATCGGCCTTTCCGCCTACGGCGACAAGCTCACGGATAACGCGCGGAAATACGGGGACAAATGGCAGGGCAAGGCGTCCGCCGTGGCTTCAGGCTTTATAGAGTTCTTCACGGAGGGGCTGTTCGGCTTTTCGGATATGGCGTCATACAAAAACATACTCGGAAAATCCACCGGCAGCACCCTGTCCGCGCTGCTCCGGGGCGTGGCAAACTATATGGCCATGGGCGGCGAGGAGGGCCTTGAGGAGGTCGTAAACGTGCCGCTGGAGGGAGTAGTGGACAAGCTCCTGCTCGAGCCTGAAAAGCCCTGGACGGGCGAGGGCGGCATATTCGACTGGGACGAGATGCTTCAGAGCGGGATAGACGGCGCGCTTGCCGGATGGATAATGGGCGGCGTGGGAGCCGTGAGCTCCATAAATTCCGCCATGGTGGAGAGCGGAGACATAAACGCGGCGGTACACGAGCTGAACGCCACGGCAAAGGCCATGAGCGAGGACGAGAATTTTCAGAAGAGCGGCATAAAGACGCCGGAAGCGCTGGACCCGCAAAAGGCCACGCTGGAGGACGCGGAGCGCTACGAGGCGGAGATCACCACGGCACTTAAGGAGTACATGGAGTATCTGGAGGCGGAGGCGAACGACACGGAAAAAGCCGCCTCCGGGACGGAGACGGCAAATGGCACGGAGACGGCGAATGGCACGGAAGGCCTGGAAAAATGGGCGTGGGAAAACATCGGAGAAGCGGCAAGGACAAAAATAACGGAGGCCGTTGAGCGCCGCATGTCGTCGGCGACCGGGGAAGGCAGGACGCTCCTGGACATGTACGACAGTCCGGAGGCCTTTGCAGAGCAGTTCTATTCCATGTTCACACAGGGCAAAGCGTCGGCCGAGCAGTGGAGCGACATCATTCCGGATGTGCGGGGCCTTATGAGAGAGATAACCGCCGAGGTATCGCAGACCGGGGCGGAGACGGCGGGAAGCACAGAGCTTAATACCGACACGGCCCGGCACACTGCGGCGGAGCAGGCGGTCATTGAGGCGTATAAAAACAGCACGGATGATAAGCTGAAAACTTTTGTCCAAAGGGTGAGAGGCTTATTAAATCAGGACTATAAAAATAAAATCAGGCATAATATCGACATCGGCACAACCAAGGCGGCGGAAAAGGCATCCGAGCTTACCGGAGTTGACACGACCGGATTCGAGCATATAATTAACGGGAGCGCAGTACAGCACATAGATAATCGCCACGGCGCGAGCGGAATTGCCGACCACAGCATGGCGAATATCGAGGACTTTTCGCGGATCGGCTTTGTGCTGGATAATTTCACCGAGGCGGAGCTGCTCCACGACGGAGATATGGACGCTGAGACTTTAAGACTGAGCTGGGCGTGGAGGAACAGCGACAACACACGGGCCCCTGTCGTCAGGTATTCAATGCCGGTCGACGGCACTTATTATGTGGTGGAGGCGGTGCCTTCCAGCAAAGCCCATGCGCTTGCCGTCATTTCCGCCTACATGACCAAAGAAAACAAAGGGAAAAGTCCCCTCAATCAAGTGCTGTCCTTGCCTGAAAATCAGGCCAGTAGCGTCACGCCCGAAACGAAGCTTGAATTATTGGGGACTTCTCCTAACGGCACTGTATCACAGGCTGAAGCGGAAGTCAAGAGGGAAATTTCGGGAGAAAATA
>CAZBUH010000086.1:0-9096 GCA_964495095.1 uncultured Oscillospiraceae bacterium
CCGTGCTGTCCGAGGTCTGGGCAAAGGGCGGCGAGGGCGCGCTGAAGCTCGCAGGCGAGGTTGCAAGGCTGTGCGATACGCCCAACGATTTCAGCTTCAGCTACGAGGACGAGCTCTCCATCAGGGAAAAGCTCAACGCGGTGGCCACCAGGATATATCACGCTGACGGAGTGGATTATACCTCCGCCGCGTCAAAAGAGATAGGCAGGCTGGAAAGCCTGGGCTTCGGCAAAATGCCGGTCTGCGTGGCGAAAACCCAGTACAGCTTCTCCGATAACGCTTCCCTGCTTGGCGCGCCGGAAAATTTCCGCATAACGGTGCGGAATGTGAAGGTCAGCGCCGGCGCCGGCTTTATCGTAGCCCTCACGGGAGATATTATGACAATGCCGGGGCTGCCGAAGGTACCATCTGCTGAGAAAATAGACGTGGACGCCTCCGGCAAAATTTCAGGGCTGTTTTAATAAAGGCTTTTTAAACTGCTTCTCTCAAAAATATAAGGAGGACGAAAGTTGGGACTTTCTGATAAAACAATTTCAGAGTTTACCTCTGAGCTCGCCTCACGTGCCGCCGTTCCCGGCGGAGGCGGAGCCTCGGCGCTTGTGGGCGCTCTGGGCGCGGCTCTCGGCTCTATGGTCGGCGGGCTTACAGTCGGTAAGAAAAAATACGCCGCCGTTGAGGATGAGATAAAGGCGCTTACGGAAAAAGCGCAGGAGCTTCAAAAGGAGCTTCTGGAGCTTATCGACAGGGACGCTCAGGCTTTTGAGCCTCTTTCCAAAGCCTATTCCATCCCCAAAGACCGCCCGGACAGGGATGAGGTTATGGAGCGCTGTCTCAGGGACGCCTGCTCTGTGCCGCTGGATATTATGAGGCTTTCCTGCCGGGCCATCGACCTTCAGAAAGAGTTTGCTGAAAAGGGCAGCGTCCTCGCCATATCCGATGCGGCCACCGGCGCCGTTTTCTGCCGGGCCGCCCTCTGCGGCGGCGCCGTTAATGTCAGGGTAAACACCCATCTTATGAAGGACCGGGAGTACGCCGATCGGATAAACGCCGAGGCGGACGAAATGATGAATAAATATCGGGAGATAGCCGCCGACACATACGACGGCGTAATGGAGAGATTAAAATGAGTGAACTGCTGCTCAAGGGCGCGCCGGTGGCTGCCGCCATATGTGAAAAATTAAAGAGCGATATCGGCGCTATGCCCATAACGCCCAGGCTGGCCATAGTCCGCGTAGGCGAAAAGGGCGACGATATAGCCTATGAAAACGGCGCGAAAAAGCGCTGCGCCTCCGTCGGAGCGGATGTCCGGAGTGTTGTCCTCCCCGCAGACGTCCCGCAGAAGGAACTGGAGGACGTTATAGACTGCCTTAACCGGGACTCCTCCGTACACGGTGTGCTCCTGCTCCGTCCCCTGCCAGGTCACATAGATGAGGCGGCGGTATGTGAAAAGCTCCTTCCGGAAAAGGACGTTGACTCCATAACATCCGGCTCCCTTGCAGCCGTATTCTCCGGCTCCGGCGCGGGATATCCGCCCTGCACCGCCCAGGCCTGCGTTGAGATGCTGAGGCACTACTGCATCGAAATATCCGGCAAAAACGTCGTTGTTATCGGGCGCAGCCTCGTTATAGGAAAGCCCGCGGCAATGCTTATGCTCCGGGAAAACGCCACCGTTACTATCTGCCACACAAAAACCGCCAACATGCAGGACATCTGCCGCAACACCGACATTATCATCGCCGCGGCAGGCAAGGCAAACACAGTCACAAGGGACTATGTTTCCGGCGGGCAGACCGTTCTTGATGTTGGCATAAACGTGGACTCTGAGGGAAAAATGTGCGGAGACGTGGATTTTGACGGCGTAGAGCCGCATGTATTTGCCATAAGCCCAGTACCGGGAGGTGTCGGCAGCGTAACTACGGCAGTGCTCATAAGCCACGTAGTAGACGCGGCAAAACGGGCCTTAAATAAGTAAAAACGCCTGGCATACATGGCGAAAAAAGCGGGTAAGAAACGGCTGGTTTCTTACCCGTTTTTTGCTCCGTTTGATTGCTGTTAAAAAACGGAAGCTAAATTCCCCAGTCTTTACTGATCATTTGCAGCTTTACCATGTGGGGGTAAATTGTGCCTGTTTTCATCAGCTCTTCCGGCGTACCCTGTTCTGCAGCCACACCGTCAGAAAGTACAACCACTTTATCCGCGCCGCTTACGGTACGCATACGGTGGGCGATAACAAGTACGGTCTTATCCTTTATAAGCCTTGACAAAGCCGCCTGTATCAACGTTTCATTTTCCACATCAAGGCTTGCCGTCGCTTCATCCAGCAAAATGATAGGAGCATCTTTGAGGAAAGCCCGGGCGATGGAAATACGCTGCCTTTCGCCGCCGGACAGCTCGCAGCCGTTTTCGCCAATCATGCTGTTATAGCCCTCCGGGAGCTTCGCCGCAAATTCTTCGCAATTTGCAAGCCGCGCCGCCGCAATTACTTCTTCATCAGAAGCGTCTTTCCTGCCTATTCTGATATTTTCCATGATTGTATTGTTAAACAGCGTCACATCCTGAAATACGATAGAATACAGCGACAGCAATGTTTCAGGCTCTATTTGGGATATATCCATACCCCCGACAGTTATTTTTCCCCTGTTTATATCCCAAAATCTTGCGGCAAGCCGCGATACCGTGGTTTTGCCGCCCCCGGACGGGCCCACCAGGGCGGTAACCTCCCCCTGTTTCGCAGTAAAGGACACATCCTTCAACACAGTTTCCCCGGTGTTGTAGGCAAAGCCCACATGGTCGAACACAATATCATAGCCCTTATTTGTTACCTTGCTGCCGCCTGCCTGAATGGGATGGTCGAGGATTTCATTCATGCGGTTTATGTTCGTTTTCGTAGAAATTACCGCAGCAAGATTTTGCAGTCCGCCCTCAAGCGGGGCATACAGCCTTGAGGCCACAAGCAAAAACATGAAAAACAGCGGAATACCAATCTCGCCGCGGATAATCAGCGCGGAGCCCACAAGGGCGACCGTGGCAATCCCGAACTTCAATATCAGCGTTGAGGAAACAACGAAAAGGGCGGTTCCTAACTCTGAAATAATATGCCGCTTTTCCACGTAATCGATTTTTTTGTCCAGCTCCTTCAGATAGCCCCCCTCTGCGTTATTTGCCTTTAAGTCCTGCAGGCTTTCGATGCACTCCTGAACGCCGTCTTCAAGGGCGACATCTGCCGCCACGGATTTGCGGTTAAAATATTCCTGTATACGGGCGGAAAATAAGGTTATCGTAAAGGCAATCGGCAGAACCCAAACCGCCGCGAGAGCCATACGCCAATCATAGGCAAAAAGGCAGGCCGCAATCAGCGTTGTTGAAATAAGCGAGCCAACCAGGGCGGGTACATAGTGGGAAAACGCCGTTTCAAGCGCTGCGCAGTCATTCATAATGGAATTTGTCAAATCGGCAAGGTCCTTTTTGCCGAAAAAGGACAGCGGGATTTTGCGGAGCTGTTCGGCTAAGGAAATGCGCCTTACCCCGCTCTCCACATAAGTCGCCAGATATGTGGCGTTATATTGAAACCAGGCCGCAATAAATATAATCGCAAGGCAAACCGGCACGCCGGCCGCATAGAAAGCAATACGGCTCCCGTTTACGCCGCTGTTCATAATATCGATAACAAAATAATAGAGAAGCCCCACAGGGAGCATAAAGGATATATCCTGCGCTACGCAGGCGAGGCAGCCCTTTATCAAATCAACGGCCCCCTGCCTTGACAGCGCAAAGCGTCTTTGCAGCGTCTTAATCATGCTTTTGCCTCCTTTGCAATTTTCCACTCCGCCGCTTCGGAATAATTCTTCCACATCCGTGTAAATATGCCGTTTTTCTCTATCAGCTCGCTGCGGGCGCCGTTTTCGGCAATCTTACCGTCCCGCATCACATAAATGCAGTCCGCGTCTGTAATTGACGACAACCTGTGGGCAATCATAATGACCGTTTTCCCCTTTGAGAGCGCCGATAAAGCCTGCTGGACGCGCACTTCATTATCCGGGTCGGCAAACGCAGTGGCCTCATCAAGAATCAGGATAGGCGCGTTTTTCAAAATCGCGCGGGCAATCGCTATCCTCTGCTGTTCGCCGCCGGACAGATACACGCCGTCTGTGCCGATGACCGTATCCATGCCATTCGGTAATTTTTCGATAATATCCATGCACTGCGCGGCCTTCAGGGCGCCGGCGACTTCTTCGCGCGCGGCGTCAGGCTTTGCCATGCGCACATTTTCCAATATGGACGCTTTCAAAAGGCGGCTGTTCTGAAACACAAAAGACACCCTGTTCATCAGCGTTTCCTTTGGAATATCCCGTATGTCGATATTCCCTATCAGCACACGTCCCTTTTGCGGGTCAAAAAATCTTGTTACAATATTTGCAAGGGTCGTTTTGCCGCCTCCGGACGGGCCTACCAGCGCTGTTACCTGCCCCGGCTCAATTGACAGCGACACGTCGTCCAGCGCATTTTTCTTACCGTCATAGCTGTAGCTGACATGCTCTAACGTAATCGAATTGTCTTTCGGTACATTGTCCACCGGGCTCTCGGGCAGCGGCTTTTCATCCAGCACTTCGTCAATCCTGCTGATTGCGTCATTTACAATCATCGCGTCCTCGCTCATGAACATGATTTTCGTCAAGGTCGTTCCGATAACAGGAGTAATGACAATATAAAAAATAAGGTTTAACAGCAGTTCATTTGTCACGCCGCCTCTGGTAAAGACGATACCCCCGGCAATAAGAAACGCGAACACACCGTTGATTGCAGTGGTATAGAACATCATCGGCAGCCGCAGCGCCTTTGTGTATGCGATTACCCATTTTTCGTAATTATCGATGGCGGCTTTAAAGCGCTTAAAAGAAAATATTGTCTGCCCGAAAGTTTTTACAACGGGCACGCCCCTTACGTATTCAACCGCCTCATTTGACATATCGGAAAGCGCATTTTGGTATTCCTTTATTTTTTGCTCCATGTCTTTTCCGGTCATTTTCATCATGATAAGAAATCCGAGGACAACAGGCACAAGGCTCAGAAGCCCCAATCGCCAGTCAAACGCAAGCAGCAAAAACAAAAGACCTATCGGTGTGGTAATCGCGCCCGCTTTGTCGGGCAGCCTGTGCGCAAGATATGTCTCCGTGGCGGCGCTGGAGGTATTTACTATTCTCCGCAGATTTCCGCTTCCGTATTTTTCGGTTATCCCCAGCGGCAGGGCCGTAATATGCCGCATCACATCTTTTCGGATATTCGCGGCCACCCGAAACGCGCTTAAATGGGAGCACATCAGCCCTGCTATATAAACGACAACGGATATAACCGCAAACAGCACGGCCGACCAGCCGTAACCCGTGACATTCTGTGCCCTTGAAAAATCCGGGGAGACCTCCAGTATGTCGTGAACAATGCGCCATATGTACCAAAAAGGCACGAGGGCCAGCAGCGCGCTTATTGCGGACAGAGCCCAGGAGAGATAGGTCAAAATTCTGTGTCTCCCGGCATAGCCCATCAATCGTGATAAATTTGACTGTTTCTTCATTGAAAAACCTCCTTAAAAATACTTTTTATGATATGTGAAAAGCACAGTCATTCCCGAATATCGCATTTTTGCAGTTAGCTGCGGCTAACTCATATGCAAAAATTACAGGGCTTCCGCTTTCGCTTATTGCCCCATAATTTTCATCCAACCGGCGGTATAAAAAGCCCGCATCTCGTTTAGATAATACTCCGCCTCTTTAAGCGGCATCTCATGTATAATCAACTCAAAAAACGTGTTGAACATTCCGGTAATCAATATATGCTCAAGCCGCTCATCAATAGGCGGCGACGGTCTGCCCAGCTTCTCAAGCACTTCCAGATAGTCATGTGTCCCTTTTGTTTCAATTTCCACCATTTCATCAATGAGCTTTGAAAAGCGCGTCCCCTCTGAATGGCAGAGAATGAGCTTAAATTCATTCAAATGCTCATAGGCGTATAAAAGCATATCGTGCATGCACTCGCCTGAAACCGTACCGAGATTATCCGGCTGTTCCTCCGGCGGCATATCCGCAAACTCCCTCTGGGCCTTACAGAAGCAGTCCATCAAATGGTCGTATTGCTCCCCTGCAAGCGCTTCAAACAAATCCTCCTTGCTGCTGTAGTAGCCATAAAACGCACCTGTCGTAACGCCCGCCGTTTTAACAATGTTCCGGAGTGAGGCGGACTTGAAGTCCTTTTCAAGAAATTCCTGCATAGCCGCCGAAAGTATCAAATCCAGCGTTGTCTGTTCTGATTCGCTCATTCGTTTATCCTCGTCTGTAACAGTGTTATATAGCGCTGTTATATAATAAATCAAATCGAAAAATTTGTCAACGGTTTCAGGAAGTTTTTTATATCAGGATATTCTCCGATCCTTTTGCCGCATTGCAGTTTCAGGCCGGATGTGATAATATTGGCTCAGGATATTTTGGAGGTTTTATATGCAGTATATTACAGAATATTCCTCCCCGCTGGGCAGCATCACTCTGGCGGGAGACGGAGAACGCCTGACAGGTCTCTGGTTTAACGGCCAGAAATACTTTTGTCCCCCCGAGGACGGCAAACGGTCCGATACGCCGGTTTTCCGCACCGCGTCAGATTGGCTGGACATATATTTTCAGGGCCGGCAGCCGGATTTTGAAGTCCCTGTTTTATTAAACGGCACCGTCTTTCAAACGGAGGTCTGGGATATCCTGCGCCGCATACCCTACGGGCAGGTCACCACCTACGGCGCAATCGCCGGGGCCATTGCTGAAAAACGCGGATGTAAAACCATGTCAGCCCAGGCCGTAGGCGGCGCTGTAGGCAGAAATCCCATATCAATAATAGTCCCCTGCCACCGGGTTTTGGGCAGCGGCGGCAGCCTCACCGGATACGCAGGGGGCATTCAAAAAAAGCGTGCGCTTCTTGCGCTGGAAAAGGCGAAGCTTATTTAGGAGGCGGTAATTTTGTCGGAGCTTACATCCGATCTGCGCACCATAAAGGGTATAGGCGAAAAAAAAGCAAATGCACTGAAAAAGCTCGGCATTGAGACCGTTCTCGACCTTATAATGTGGTTTCCCCGCACTTACGAGGACCGGAGGGGCGAAAAGCTTATCGCCCATCTTATGGTTGGGGACATTACCTGCGTCCGGGCGATGGTAGCCGGCACGCCCAGGCTCTCCCATATCCGCCAGGGGCTTGACCTTGTTAAGTTCCGTATCGTTGACGAGACCGGAGCGCTGAATGTCACATATTTTAATCAGTCCTATTTAAAAAACTCCTTTTCCGCCGGCGATGAATACGTCTTTTTCGGCACAGTGTCCGGAGCAGGCCGCAATTTACAGCTTGTAAACCCCGTGGCAGAGCCCGTTTCCAGGGCCGGTACCGTCACAGGCCGTCTTGTCCCTATATACAGGCTCACTGCGGGCATCTCACAGAAAAGCCTGGCAAACGCCGTTATCCAGGGGCTGGAATACTGCGGCGGCACATTTCCCGACTATCTGCCGAAAAATGTGCGGGAGCGCTTTCAGCTCTGCGACGCGGGTTTTGCATATAAAAACATTCACTTCCCGGAATCGGAGGAAAATGTGGAGATTGCCCGCAGGAGGCTGATTTTTGAGGAGCTTTTCGTGCTGGCCTGCGCCATGCGTTTTCTCCGCAGCAGACGGGCAAAGCACACCGGCTGCAAAATGACATTCGGCGGCATAGAGAGTTTTACCGCCTCCCTCCCCTTTTCTCTCACCGGCGCGCAGCTTAGGGCCATAAACGAGGCCGTCTCCGATATGAGCGGCGACTCCCCCATGAATCGGCTGGTGCAGGGCGACGTCGGCTCCGGAAAAACCGTGGTAGCCGCAGCCTGCATCTGGTATGCCGTCCAATCAGGATTCCAGTCGGCCTTTATGGCGCCGACTGAGATTCTGGCCCACCAGCACTATGAGACGCTGTCAGATATGCTGGGCGGGCTCGGCCTTACAGTCGGCCTGCTTACAGGCAGCATGACGCCCAGGCAGAAAAAGGACGTCTATGAAAGGCTGGCTTCCGGCGATATACAGGTTTTAATCGGCACCCACGCCCTTATCACGGATAAAGTTGAATTTAACAGGCTCGGCCTTGTGATAACCGACGAACAGCACCGTTTCGGCGTAAACCAGCGCTCCGCGCTGGTGGAAAAGGGCGACTCTCCCCACGTGCTGGTCATGTCCGCCACCCCGATTCCCAGGACGCTGGCCCTTATTATTTACGGTGATTTGGACGTATCTGTTATAGACGAGCTGCCGCCGGGCCGGGAGCCGGTGGACACCTTCGTCGTGAACGAAGGTATGCGCCAAAGGATATACAATTTTATACGCCGCCAGGTGCAGGAGGGGCGCCAGGTGTACGTTATCTGCCCCACGGTGGAAAACAGCGACGGCGCGCCGGATTTAAAGTCAGTAACCGAATATACCGAAAACCTGAAGAAAAATGTCTTTCCCGACCTCTCTGTCGCCCTGCTCCACGGCAAAATGAAAGCCGCCGAAAAGGATGCGGTAATGTCCGAATTTTCAGCCGGAAACGTGCAGGTGCTTGTGGCCACCACGGTGGTGGAGGTGGGCGTAGACGTGCCCAACGCCTCCCTTATAGTGATTGAAAATGCCGACCGGTTTGGCCTCAGCCAGCTTCATCAGCTCCGGGGCCGCGTGGGACGGGGCAGGCACAAGTCCTACTGCGTCCTGTTTAACAGCACCGGCGGCGAGGTCGCCTCCCAGCGGCTTGGAGTCATGAAAAAGACAAACGACGGATTTAAAATTTCCGAAGAGGACCTGCGGCTCCGCGGCCCCGGCGATTTCTTCGGCTCCCGCCAGCACGGTCTGCCGGAGATGAAGATTGCTGACATCGCCTCTGATATGGACGTTCTCCGCGGCGCTCAGGAGGCCGCAAACGCCGTCCTTAAAAGCGACCCGGAGCTTACTTCGCCGGAAAACCAACGGCTGCGCCGGCGCATCGGCGAGGTATTTTCAGGCAACGCGGATATTTTATAATTATCCGGGCGTTTTTGCCTTCCCCAGCAAAGCTCTTGGCTTTCCCGGG
>CAZBUH010000087.1:0-8707 GCA_964495095.1 uncultured Oscillospiraceae bacterium
GTCCTCGATGGTGAGGCCGGCGGCAGCCATGGCGTTGCGGGAAGCGGGGATGGGGCCGGTGCCCATGATTTTGGGATCAACGCCGCCCTGACCGTAGCTCACAAGCTTAGCCATGGGCTTGAGGCCGTACTTCTCCACGGCCTCCTTGGAGGCGAGAACGATGGCGGCAGCGCCGTCGTTGATGCCGGAAGCGTTGCCGGCGGTGACGCGCTGAGTGCCCGCGTCAGCGGCGGGGCCCTTTATGGCGTTGGCCTCAAAGGTGAGGGTGATGGGGCCTGGGGCGTTCTTGCTGCCGGCGGCGATGGCCGCGCCCTGGGCCTGGATTTCAGCGCTTTCGGGGCCTACAGGGAAAGCGCCCTTAAGGCCGCTGAGGGACTCGACGGTAGTGCCGTGGCGGGGGAACTCGTCAACCTTGAACTCTACCATCTGCTTTTTCTGCTTTACCATGACGGGGACAATCTCCTCGTCGAACTTGCCGGCGGCCTGAGCGGCCTCGCACTTCTGCTGGGAGGAGGCAGCAAACTCGTCCAGATCCTGACGGGTGATGCCCCACAGATCGCATATGTTCTCGGCAGTGGTGCCCATGTGATAGTTGTTGAAAGCGTCCCACAGGCCGTCTTTTACCATGGTGTCCACCATCTTGGTGTCGAACATGCGGGCGCCGCCGCGGGCGGAGGGCACGGCATAAGGAGCCATAGTCATATTCTCAGTACCGCCGCAGACGATGATATCGGCGTCGCCGGCCTTGATGGCCCGGGCGCCTTCGATAACGGACTTAAGGCCGGAGCCGCAGACCATGCCGATATTGTAAGCGGGCACGGAAGCGGGCACGCCGCCCTTTATGGCGGCCTGACGCGCGGGATTCTGTCCCTGGGCGCCGGTGATGGCGCAGCCGAACATAACCTCGTCTACATTTTCGGGAGCCACGTTGGCTCTCTTAAGAGCTTCTTTAATAACAACTCCGCCAAGGTCCCCGGCAGAGGTATTGGCCAGTGAACCCTGGAATTTGCCAACCGCGGTGCGGCAGCAGTTTACTACATAAATTTCCTTCATCTGAAGTACCTCCACATAAATATTAACACAGTTATTATATAACCTCATACTGCAATCGTCAATTAATTAGTCGATTAAAATCAGTGGGAACAAATTGTAGCAAAGTCACAAAAAATTTTTGCAGAACAGCGCCGGTTTTGCTTGACATGACGCAGATGATGTTATATACTAACTGTGTTAATTACATTAATACGGGAAAACAAAACCCCAGGGAGGCGGTATTATGATAAGTTTGAATTTCCGCGATTCACGGCCGATATACGAGCAGGTGCGGGACAGTTTTATAAAGCTTATCGTATCGGACGCTATCGCCGCCGGACAGCGGCTGCCGTCGGTGCGTGAGCTTGCACAGGAACTGGCCATAAACCCCAACACCATACAGAGGGCGTACAGGGAGCTTGAGCTGGGGGGATATATATATTCTGTGCCGGGAAAAGGCTCCTTTGCCTCCGGGCACAAGGAGGCGGCGGAAGCGAAGAAAAAGGAGCTTATGGCCGATTTTGAAAAGCTTACGGCCGAGCTCCTGGACTTCGGGGCCGAAAAAGAGGAGCTGCTGGAAGCGGTAAGGAGGGCGAAAAAATGATAGAGGTAAGGGAGCTTGTAAAGAGCTTTGACGGTTTCAAGGCGCTGGACGGGCTAAACATGACGGTTCCACGTGGGGCCATATACGGCCTTGTGGGGCCAAACGGCGCGGGAAAGTCCACGGCCATACGCCACATAATGGGCATATACAGGCAGGATTCCGGCTCCGTTATGGTGGACAGCCAGCCGGTTTTTGAAAACCCGGCGGTAAAGCACAGGATGGCCTATATACCGGATGATATTTTCTTTTTCCTCCAGGCCGGGACGCGGGACATGATGAAGTATTACAGGGGGATATACCCGAACTTCGACATGGAGCGGTATAACAGGATGGGCGAGATATTCAGATTTGACGATAAGCGCCCCATAAGGAAGCTGAGCCGCGGTATGCAGAAGCAGGCGGCCTTCCGGCTGGCCATGTCCGTAAGGCCGGATGTGCTGATACTGGACGAGCCGGTGGACGGTCTTGACCCGGTCATGCGCCGCCAGATATGGAGCATTATAATGGGCGATGTGGCGGAAAACGGCACCACGGTGCTGCTGTCCAGCCACAATCTGCGGGAGCTTGAGGACGTCTGCGACCACGTGGGGATAATAAGCGGCGGCAGGATGCTGCTGGAGCGTTCCCTCTCGGAGCTTCAGAGCGGCGTTGTGAAGGTGCAGCTTGTGCGCAATCCCGGCACGGAGCTGCCGCAGGAGCTGAACATAATCCACAGCAGCACAATCGGAAAGATAGAGACGCATATAATCAGGGGCGGGCAGGAGGAGATAAGCAACAAGATCGCCTCCATAGGCCCTGTGTTTTACGATATGATACCTCTTACGTTAGAGGAGATATTTATTTATGAGATGGGAGGCGACGATTATGCTGTCAGGGACATCATTCTTTAATCCGGAGATGTTCCGGAAAAATCTGTCCCGGGTGTGGCCTGTTTGGGCGCTCTATGCGGTGGTGTGGCTGCTGATGCTGCCGGTGACCATGTGGAACGAGCTGTCCTGGACATACGCAGATGACCTGCCGGCCTGGAGGGCGGATTTTGCCGCCAATAATGTGAGGAACATTGCTGTAAACGGCGGGGCTATCGTGGGGATTATATTTGCTGCGGTCATAGCCTGCTTTATGTTCTCCCACCTCTATTCGGCCAGGAGCGCCGGTATGGTGGCAAGTCTGCCGGTAAAGCGCACGGGGGTTTTCTTCTCCGGGTATTTGGCGGGGCTTGTTATCCTTGTCAGCGGGCCGGTAATAGCGTTCCTTATCGGAGCGGGAATTGAGGCCGGCTTCGGGTGCGCCAATATGGGCGTACTGTTTTCGAGCCTTGGGGCGGTGCTTATCCAGGCAGTGCTGTTTTACAGCTTCGGGTGCCTCTGCGCCATGCTGACGGGAAATGCGGCCGTCATGATAATAGCCTATTTTATACTTAATTTTACGGCCACGGTGCTGGAAGCGCTGATACGCAGGATACTGGAATATATTATCTACGGCCTCGCGGCCACCGGGGATTATATTTTCACCATACTGTCGCCGGCCGTGGAATTTCTCGATAGCGGCATGGACATAAACTGGGCGGTATACTTTATTTATCTGGGCGCCGCCGCGGCCTGCGTTATAGGGGCGCTGCTGCTCTACAGGCGGCGGAAGATGGAGACTGCCTCCGAAGTGGTGGCAATAAAGGCGCTGAAGCCTGTTTTCAAATACTGCTTTGCCTTCGGCTGCGGCATAGTGCTGGGCTCGGGGCTTTACAGTGTGGCGTTTAACAGCTTTATGGATTCAAACCGGATTCAGACCATTTGCCTGGGCGGCTGCATCCTGCTGTGCTGCGCCGTGGGCTATTTTATGGCCGAGATGATGATACAGAAATCCTTCCGTGTATTTGACAGGTGGAAGGGCTGCGCCGTTATTTGCGCCGCGATGCTTGTAATTATAATGGCCACAGGCTTTGATATTTTCGGCGTGGAGCGGTATGTGCCCGGCGTTGAGGACGTTGAGAGCGTCTCCATAAACGGAGACACGGTGCTGTCGGAACGGGAAAATGTGGAAAAGTGCCTTGCGCTGCACCACAGGCTTATCGAGGAGAAGAACATAGGCGCCGGCGGCCAGGAATTAATGCGGGTTTCCGTGACATACAGCCTGAAAAACGGAAAGACCGTGAGCCGCCGCTATGAGACGGCGGTGGACTGGGAAAACACTGACAGCAGCGGCACCACGGAAAACCTGCTTTACAGCGCCATAAATTCTCCTGAGGGCTGCATCTCCCGCTATGACATGGATGACAGCGACGAAGTGATATACGGTACAGTCTATCTGAATGTCGGGGACGTTGGTGTGGAAACAGAGCTGCTGCCGAGCCAGATGAGGGAGATGTACAATAGCTGCATCATCCCCGATATGGAGGACGGCAATCTGGGCTGGTGGTATTGGGGCGTGATTTCGGAAGAATATTATAGCGAAGAATATTCCAGCTGCAATATCGTGTGGAGCGCCATGGATGAAAATGACCAGGTCAGATATTACTACCTGACGGTTTCAAAGAACGCTTTGAGAACTGTTGAGTACCTTGAAAAGCTGGGCGTAGAGTTAAGGTGATTTCCGGCGGCAAAGAAAATTTTCGGCCCCCGGTCCCGGGGGCCGAAATAAAATTTATGCGCTGCTGCTATGACAGGAGGTAATATCATGTGTTATTGCAATGGCAGGCGGTACAGTGCTATCATTTCCGCCGCGCTGCTTCTGGGCATCCTGACGGCATGCGGAGACAGCGTTCCGGAGGAGACTTTAAACCGGGAGCAGGCTCAGACTCAGGATATTTCCGTGACCCGCCAGAGACAGTATCTGAGCTTCGAGGATGCTCTTGTCGGATGCACGGATATTATAGAAGCGACTTATGTGAAAACGCACAGCCATGATTTTTATGACGAGCTGGAATTTCGTGTAAACCGCGTGCTCAAGGGCGCAACAGAGACGGAAACCATTTTTGTCTTTTCCGAATTGAGCAATGTAGAGGTGACAGGCACGGATATCTCGTATGTTTCCGGCACGTATACGTACAACAAGGACGAAGAATACCTGCTGATATTGGAAAGAGAGGTATCCGTATATTATGAGCATGACAGATACAGAATGTTCTGCGATATATACATACCTTTTGATGATGCGGCAGACAGCCGCATGTATGATGAAGACCTGAGTGCGTACGTTTCCCCGCAGAACATGACCTCCATCCAGACTCTCTCAGCGTACATTGAGTCCTGCATAGAGGCTGACGGCGGCCAGGCTCCGGAGTTTTACGGGACTGCTTACGTCGAATCTGATAATATTGAAGATATAGCAAATGCTTCGGACTATATTTTTGCGATAAAGGTCGGAGAGCTGCTTACTGAGGGAGCTTATAACGACACAGAGACATATAACTGCGCCATAGAAGACGTCCTCTCAGGCTCCCTGTCAGAAGAGGAGATCAGCGCCGGAATTTTAGTCGTCTTTTTCAATGACGCGGGGGTGCAGCCCGGGGATGAGTATATTGTGATGGTGAACAGGCCGGGTGAAACTTCAAGGATTTACGCCCTGTCCTCCAGAAACAGCATCCTGTCCTTAAGCAGTAAGGCTGAGATACAGGATATAATAGCTTAAAAATCAGCAGGGGCCAGCTGCGGGGCTGGCCCCTGCTGATTTTAAAACCGTTTCCGGATGTTATTCGCATTCAGATGACTTTTTGAAAAAGCCGGAATTGACGGATTTCATATAGATAAATGCCAGGGGATGTAGTATAATAACTATTCAGTAAAAAACGGCGGCACGCCGATCTGAGGTAAAAGCCATGACTAATATTTTATTTGTCTGCACCGGAAACACCTGCCGCAGCCCGATGGCGGAGGGCATATTCCGGGTAAAGGCCGAAAAGGCCGGGCTGGAGGCCCGGTGCCTTTCCCGGGGAGTCAGCGTGATGTATGAGGCCCCCGCGTCGGAAAAAGCTGTGGAGGCGGCCAAAAAATACGGCGCCGATATAGGGGGCTGCCTCTCCCGGCAGATAACGCCGGAGATATTGGAGGAGAGCGACAGGGTATACTGCATGACGGAAAGCCATGCGGAGCTTTTGAAATCCGTCTTTCCCCAGTACGCCGGGAAGATACGCACCATATCCCAAAACGGCGTCTCCGACCCGTATGGCGGGACCCAGGCCGACTATGACAGGGCCGCGGCGGAGATAGCCGTGGCTGTGGAGGAGATCGTCCGGGAGCTTAAAAATGGTTAACATAATACGGGCGGATGAGAAGCATATGGACGGGATACTGGAGATAGAGCGGGCGTCCTTTTCCGTCCCCTGGTCGGAGCGGAGCTTTATGGAGGAAATCCGCGCGCCGGAGGCTGTTTTCCTCGTTGCGGAGGAGGATGGGAGCGTCGGGGGCTTCTGCATACTGCGGCAGTTTCTGGACGAGGGCGAGATATTCAACATCGCCGTAAGCGAAAAGCACCGCCGGTGCGGGATGGGGGAGGCACTGCTCTCCGCCGCGCTCAGGGAGGGCGCGCTGAAGGGGCTGCGCCGTGTGTTTTTAGAGGTGCGGCAGAGCAATCTGCCGGCAGTTTCCCTGTATGAAAAGCTGGGCTTTGAGAAGATCGGCCTGCGGAAAAACTATTATGAAAAACCCACTGAGGACGCCATCCTGATGGCGGCGGAGCTGGGGCGAGGGTTGTGAAGGAATGATTATTTTATCTGTTGAGTCCTCCTGCGACGAGACGGCGGTGGCCGTCACGAGAGACGGGAGAGAGGTGCTGGCCGACGAGATATTCTCCCAGGCCGATATGCACGCGCTTTACGGCGGCGTGGTGCCGGAGATAGCCTCCAGAAACCACATACAGGTCATAAGCCGGCTGGCAAGCCAGGCGCTTAAGACCGCCGGAGTGGAGAAGTCTGATATCGACGCCGTGGCGGTGACAAGCGCTCCCGGCCTTATAGGGGCGCTGCTGGTCGGGGTGAATTTCGCAAAGGGCGCCGCCATGTCCCTGAATGTGCCCCTTGTGCCGGTCCACCATCTCAGGGGCCATATCGCGGCAAACTACATAGCTTACCCGGAGCTTGAGCCGCCTTTCCTGTGCCTTTGCATATCCGGCGGCAACACCGTTATAGTCGATGTGAGGGGCTACACCGACATGAGCATAATAGGCGCCACCCGTGACGATGCGGCGGGGGAGTGCTTTGATAAGGCCGCCAGGGTGCTGGGCCTGCCCTATCCCGGCGGGAAGCCCATGGACGAGCTGGCCCGGGGCGGGGACGACAGGGCCTATGAGCTTCCCCGGGCGAAAATTGACGGCTGCCCCTACGACATGTCCTTTTCCGGACTTAAGACTGCGGTGGTGAACATAGTCCACAACGCCCAGCAGCGGGGCGAGACGCTGGACAGGGCGGGCCTCGCGGCATCCTTTGCCGCGGCAGTGAGCGACACCCTTGTGCCCAGGACCATGTCGGCCGCCAGGGAGCTGGGCTGCAAAAACATCGCCGTGGCCGGCGGCGTGGCGGCAAATTCCCGGGTAAGGGCCGATTTTGAGGCGGCTGCCGAAAAGGAGGGAAAGAGGCTTTTTGTCCCGCCTGTGCGCCTCTGCGGCGATAACGGCGCTATGATAGGCTGCCAGGGCTATTACGAATATTTGGCGGGGGCCAGGGCCGGGCAGGAGCTTAACGCATATGCCACGATGGATATTGATAAGCTGCTGTTCTGAATTTTTTGCAGGAGGACGAAAGGAAGGCCGTCAAGGATTTTGGAGAAACTGGAATAAATAAAAAACCAGGTTGTTATGTAACCGGGGTTGACCGTTTTGCGCAGGAGCAAAAATTCCAACACAGCGATTTGAAAAAAATGTAAAAAATCGTCGAAACCGTTGCGGCGCAAGGGCTTGAAGGTTGTTGAAAACTCTGTTGAAAATGTGAATAACTATTTGTAAAGCGGTTTTTACACGGGGTTTTACGTAAACACCGGGACGCAAAAAATGGAAGTAAAACTTCCGCAAAAAGTTATGGAAAAAGGCCGGATAGAGCGAAAAACAACCGGGTTGTTCGGGATGTATTACGTCTCGGGAAAATGTTCAAAATTAAAAAAATCGGTTTTTCAGAGAATGTTTTAATTCATTATACAGAATGTAATTTTGCGCTTGGAGGAAAAAACTTGCAGAAGCTTAAATTCATGTCGGCGGTGTTTATCTGTGTTCCTGCTGAAGGGGCAGCCAATGGATGTCCCTGGCGCTCTGGGAGCGGTGCTGATTTTGGGTTATACGCTGATAAGCGAGCTTTATGGCGGCAGAAAAAAAGGCTGCGGCCATTGACAACCGGGAAGATTTTTAGTATAATCTTTTTCGATGCTGGTGTAGCTCAGCCGGTAGAGCAGCTGATTCGTAATCAGCAGGTCGTGTGTTCAAGTCACATCACCAGCTCCAAAAGTTCTCGAAATTTCTGTTTTCGAGAACTTTTTATTTTCTCATTTAAAAATTTTCTCGGCTTTTACCCCCAAACCGGTATGTTGTGCCCCAAGAAGGGGGAAACCAGGAAAACCCGTTCATATATATGATACGGTCTTCCCATGCGGAAATATCCTGCTTGAAAATATCGAAGTCGCAGGTGTGCCAGCCGTATTTCGTGCCGAATGTGCCGCCGTCCGGCTCGACGCCGTGTAAATATAGGGCTGGCTGATAACGCAGCACTTTTTATAGGAAAGCGACGCGGCTTCGGCATTCGCCGTCAGATACGGGCAGAGTGACAGCGGCCTTTTCCAGTGAATGGCGCTGATTTTGCTTTCCAATTGCTGTTTCTCCTTTCCGGATTTTTTTGTAGGTTGGGAATAGCAGAGGCGAGGGGAGGGAAGCGGCTCAGCTGTCTCATGGCGATTCTCCTTTCTGAATTGCACGGAAAATTGTTTTTGCGATGCAACTCAGCATGGAAGAATGTCAAATATTTTTGTGAAAGGCAAAAAGAAAGCGCCGCTGATAATGGGCCGGTCAGATAAGGCAGTACAACCAAATCATCTGAAACGGGGCATTTGCAAAGGCGACGAGAGCCGAGAAGTACAGAAATGTGCTTCTCGGCTCTTT
>CAZBUH010000088.1:0-8463 GCA_964495095.1 uncultured Oscillospiraceae bacterium
CTGCGCCACCTGGTAAGGCATCCGCGGATGGCCCTTGAGAACGCGGAGCGCTTCGGACTTTCGGAGCTGGAGCGGGATATTATTTTGAACCACATGTGGCCTGTGACGCTGCGGCATATCCCGCATTACAGGGAGTCTGTGGCGGTAAATATGGCCGACAAGCTCTGCGCCGCGGCGGAAATGCTCCACATCTACAGCTTTATCCGCAGCGGCGCCGGATTTATCGAGGCCGTGAAGCGCAGCCGGCCAAAGCCGAAGACCGCCGGAGTATAAGAAAACATAGGGAAAACGCCCGGAAAACCGGGAATGAAACGGTTTCCGGGCGTTTTGTATTTTAAGCGTATCAGTCGTCTGAATGCTGCCCGGCCTCTGCGGCGATGTCCGGGTCATGAGAAGTCAGTTCCTTTGTCAATGCGCGGTTTGCGGCGAATCTGCTATACCGCATCGGAGCTTTGACTTCTCTTTTTTCCTGGGCCATATCATTGTACACCTGCACAACAAACAAAAAAATATTCTCACAATACTATTGACAACTTTATAAAAGTTTGGTATTCTACTAAAGCACGCTGTGAATATGGGCGTGTTGTGCGATGAAGCGGGAGATTGCAGGTCGTCATTACCTGGTCACTTCCGTGGAGTATGTCCGTTATCCGCTTTTTTGCGGGTAAACAATCGGGCGGCTGAGAGGATACCTTACACGGCGTATATCGCCGGCAAAAAGGATTAACCGGCCGGACTATGTCTTGTCGGTTTTATTTTAGGCCGGAGTGATACGCACGGTTGCGTGTACGGAATTTTCTCATCGTACAAGAAAGCTGCGGGAATACCGCAAAACCAGATGTACGTTTAGGAGGAACAAAAATGGCAACAGCTAAAAAAATGATCCGTATCAGGCTGAAGGCTTATGACCACCAGGTCATCGACCAGGCTGCCGAGAAGATCGTGGAGACCGCGAAGCGCACAGACGCAAAGGTTTCCGGCCCCATTCCCCTTCCCACCCAGAAGGAGGTAGTAACAATCCTCCGCGCTGTCCACAAATATAAGGACAGCCGTGAGCAGTTCGAGCGCAGAACCCATAAAAGGCTTATCGACATCCAGAACCCCACTCAGAAAACCGTCGAGTCTCTGATGGCCCTGGAGCTTCCCGCCGGCGTCGAGATAGAGATAAAGCTCTAATAGGCGGATTTAAACTTCGTCAGTACCCACACCCGGCGTCTTGCGGGCCGGGCGGGTCATGTTGCCGGACCAATACCGCGCCGGGGCGCGGCATGTACCGCAACCAATAACCTGTAAGGAGGAAATAGTATGAAGAAAGCTATCATCGGCAAAAAGGTCGGCATGACGCAGATCTTCGATGAAGCGGGCAAGGTCGTCCCCGTAACTGTTATAGAAGCGGGCCCCTGCGTCGTCACAATGAAAAAGACGGACGAAAAAGACGGCTACACTTCGGTCCAGATGGGCTTCGCGGATGTTTCCGAGAAAAAGCTTACAAAGCCTGAGGCCGGACATCTCCAGAAAGCGGGCGTACCGCTTAAGAAGCATCTCAAGGAGTTCAGGCTTGAAGGCGCCGACGGGATGAACGTAGGCGACGAGATTAAGGCCGACGTCTTTGAGGCCGGGGACAAGGTTGACATTACCGGTATCTCCAAGGGCAAAGGCTACGCCGGCGTTATTAAGCGCTGGGGCGCGCAGCGTACTCCTACTTCCCACGGCGGCGGCCCTGTCCACAGACACGCCGGCTCCATGGGCTCAAGCTCCAGTCCTTCCCGTATCTTCAAGGGTAAGATAGGCGCAGGCCACATGGGCGATGAGCAGGTCACAGTCCAGAACCTGGACGTTGTTAAGGTAGACGCGGAGCTCAACATGATAGCTGTCCGCGGCGCCGTTCCCGGACCCAAGGGCGGCATTGTCTATATTAAGAACACCGTAAAGAACAACAAGGTGAAGGTCGGCGGCGAATCCGTCAGCCTCAACCCGCAGAAGGCTTCCGGCAGAAATCCCCAGAAGGCTTCCGCAAGAAAAGGCTAAAGAAAGGAGAGAGTTTTAAATGCCTACAGTCAAAGTATATAACATGGCCGGAGAGGTCACAGGCGAAACAGAACTCTCCGAGGCGATATTTGGCGTCGAGCCCAATATGCCCGCCCTCCACAACGCCGTTAAAAACCACCTGGCAGCCTGCCGTCAGGGCACCCAGAGCGCCCTCACCAGAGCAGAGGTTTCCGGCGGCGGCATAAAGCCCTACCGTCAGAAGGGCACAGGCCGCGCCCGTCAGGGCAGCACCAGAGCCCCCCAGTGGACTCACGGCGGCATTGTTTTTGCCCCCAAGCCCAGGGATTACAGCTATTCCGTTAACAAGAAGGAGCGGAGGCTTGCTCTCAAGTCCGCCCTCTCCCAGAAGGTCATCGACGAGGCCGTTATTGTTGTTGACAGCCTTGAGATGAGCGAGATAAAGACAAAGGAGTTCAAGAAATTCCTTGACGCCGTTAAGGCCGAGAAGGCTCTTGTAGTCACCCCGGAGAAGAACGAGGTCATCGTAAAGAGCGCCAGGAACATCCCCGGCGTCAAGACCACAATGGCCAATCTTCTGAACACTTACGACGTCCTCAATGCCAAGACCTTTATCGTTGACAAGGCCGCCCTGGCGAAGATCGAGGAGGTGTACGCCTAATGAAGTCGGTATATGATGTTATCATCCGCCCCATCATCACTGAGCAGTCCATGGAGCAGGGTGAGCTTAAGAAATACGCCTTCGAGGTCGCACGCAGCGCCAGCAAGCCCGAGATTAAGAACGCTGTGGAGACCGCTTTCGGCGTGAAGGTTGACAAAGTCACCACCATCAATATGATGGGCAAGAAAAAGCGCACCGGCGCTTATCCCGTCGGCAGGCGCGCGTCCTGGAAAAAGGCCGTGGTGAGACTCACCGCCGATTCCAAGACTATCGAATTCTTCGAAGGAATGGTATAAGGGAGGAAACATAGATGTCTATTAAAGTTTATAAACCTACCACTCCGGCGAGAAGAAATATGTCCGTTTCCGGCTTTGACGGCGTGGACAGGAAGGCCAAGCCGGAGAGAAGCCTCACTGAGACTCTCAAGAAGCACTCCGGCCGCAACAGCTACGGCCGTATCACCGTCCGCCACAAGGGCGGCGGAAACAGAAGAAAATACCGTGTCATCGACTTCAAGCGCAATAAGCTTGACGTCCCCGGCAAGGTAGTCCGCCTGGAGTACGACCCCAACAGAAGCGCTTTCATCGCCCTGATCGAATATACCGACGGCGATAAGGGCTATATCCTGGCCCCCATCGGCCTGGCGGCGGGAGACACTGTAATCGCTTCCCCCAACGCCGATATAAAGCCCGGCAACGCGCTTCCCATCAGCAACATCCCCGTAGGTACGGTAATCCACAACATTGAGATATATCCCGGCAAGGGCGCGCAGCTTGTCCGCAGCGCCGGCGTTGCGGCCCAGCTTATGGCTAAGGAAGGAAAGCTCGCTCAGGTGAGACTCCCCTCCGGCGAGTACAGATATATCCGTGTTGACTGCATGGCCACTATCGGCCAGGTCGGAAACATCGACCACGCCAACGTCCATCTGGGCAAGGCCGGCCGCAAGCGCCACATGGGCATCCGTCCCACCGTCCGCGGCAGCGTCATGAACCCCAACGACCATCCCCACGGCGGCGGCGAAGGCAAATCCCCCGTCGGCCGTCCCGGACCTGTTACCCCCTGGGGTAAGCCGGCCCTGGGCTATAAGACCCGCAAGACTAAGAACCCCACCGATAAGTTCATAGTTAAGCGCCGTAACGCGAAATAATCAGAGGAGGTCAATAATAATATGAGCAGAAGTATTAAAAAGGGCCCCTTTGCGGCGCCGGAGCTTTTAAAGCGGGTGGACGAGCTGAACGCGAAGAACGAGAAGCAGGTCCTTAAGACCTGGTCCCGGGCGTCCACCATTTTCCCGTCCTTTGTTGGACACACGATAGCCGTCCATGACGGACGCCGCCACGTTCCGGTGTACATCACCGAGGATATGGTCGGCCACAAGCTGGGCGAGTTCGCTCCGACGCGCACCTACCGCGGTCACGCCGGAAGCAAGACCACGAAGTAAGGAGGCAGACTTAAATGGAAGCAAAAGCACAGGCAAAATACGTGCGCATCTCTCCCCGTAAGGTGAAGATAGTCTGCGATCTTATCCGCGGCAAGGACGTTGGAACAGCCGCCGCGCTCCTGATGCAGACTCCCAAAGCGGCTTGCGAGCCCATGCTCAAGCTCCTCAAGAGCGCCGTCGCCAATGCGGAGAACAACCACAATATGGATCCCGAGAAGCTCTATGTTTCCGAGACCTACGCAAACCCCGGCCCCATACTGAAGCGCTTTATGCCAAGGGCCCAGGGAAGAGCGTACAGGATAAATAAGAGGACTTCCCACGTGACCATCGTTGTGAAGGAAAAGGAATAAGGGAGGCATATTATGGGACAGAAAGTTAATCCCCACGGAATGCGCGTGGGCGTAATCAAAGATTGGGACTCCCGCTGGTATGCCCGCGACGAAAAAGTCGGCGACCTCATTGTGGAGGACTACAACATCCGCAAATATCTTAAAAAGACCCTTTACTCCGCGGGCATCCCGAAAATCGAGATCGAGCGGGATAACGCCAGAGTAAAGATTTATATCCATTGCTCAAGGCCCGGACTTGTCATCGGCAAGGGCGGCGCCGAGATTGAGAAGCTCCGCCTCACAATGGAGAAGAAGCTGGGCAAGCCCGTTTCCATCAGCATTGTTGAGGTAAAGACCCCCGATACAAACGCTCAGCTTGTGGCCGAGAATATCGCCCAGCAGCTTGAGAAGCGTATCTCCTTCCGCCGCGCCATGAAGAACGCCATGTCCAGAGCTATGCGCATGGGCGTCCGCGGCATCAAGGTCACCTGCGGCGGCCGTCTCGGCGGCGCCGAGATCGCCAGAAGCGAGACCTATCACGAGGGTACCATTCCCCTTCAGACCCTGAGAGCCGACATCGAGTACGGCTTTGCCGAGGCCAACACGACCTACGGCAAAATCGGCGTCAAGGTGTGGATTTATAAGGGCGAGATACTGAGCCAGACCCTGCGCACTACGCCCAGGACCATGGACATGAGCAAGGCCGGAAACGACCGCAGGAACGACCGCAGAGACGGCCGCAGGAACGATCGCCGCGGAGGCTATAACAACAATCGTTCCGGCGCTCCCCGTCAGGGCGGCTACAATCGCGGCGGCCAGACACCCAGGGAAGGAGGCAACCGCTGATGCTGTTACCTAAGAGAGTTAAATACCGCAAGCAGCAGAGAGGCCGTATGACCGGCAAAGCTACCCGCGGCAACACCGTTACCTATGGAGAGTATGGACTTCAGGCCGTTGAGCCTTCCTGGATCACCTCCAACCAGATAGAGGCTGCCCGTGTTGCTATGACACGTTATACAAAGCGCGGCGGCCAGGTTTGGATTAAGATTTTCCCTGACAAGCCCGTTACCCAGAAGCCCGCTGAGACCCGAATGGGCTCAGGAAAAGGCTCCCCCGAGTACTGGGTGGCTGTTGTTAAGCCCGGCAGAGTCATGTTTGAGATGGCCGGCGTAAGCGAGGATGTGGCCAAGGAGGCCCTTCGTCTTGCCAGCCACAAGCTGCCCTGCAAGACGAAGATAGTAAAGCGCGAGACGGAGACAGGTGGTGAATAAGATGAAGGCAAACGAGGTAAGAGAATTAAGCACCGAGGAGCTGGTAAAGCGCCTGGACAGCCTCAAGAAGGATCTGTTTATGCTGAGAATGCAGCACGCGACCAATCAGCTCGACAACCCTGTTAAAATATCCGAGGTCAAGAAGGATATTGCCCGAGTCAAGACCATAATCCGCGAAAAGCAGCTCGAGCAGTAAGGAGGTAAGTTACGATGAATGAAGTCAGAACATCTTCCCGAAAGACAAGGGTTGGCAAGGTAGTATCCGACAAAATGGATAAGACCATCGTAGTAGCGGTTGAGGATCGCGTGGCCCATAAGCTCTACAAGAAGATCATTAAGAGAACCTACAAGCTCAAAGCTCACGACGAGAATAACGAGTGCGGCATCGGCGACACCGTCCGTGTTATGGAGTGCCGTCCCCTCTCTAAGGATAAGCGCTGGAGACTTGTAGAGATTATAGAGAAGGCAAAGTAAGGAGGCGCCAATATGATACAGCAGGAAAGTTTTCTGAAGGTCGCCGACAACACCGGCGCCAAGGAAATTAAGTGTATCCGTGTTCTGGGCGGCTCCAAGAGGAAATACGGCAATATCGGCGACACAATCGTCGCTTCTGTCCGTAAGGCAGCCCCCGGCGGCACGGTCAAAAAGGGCGAAGTGGTAAAGGCGGTTATCGTCCGCACCACAAAGGGCGTCCGCAGAGCAGACGGCACCTACGTCCGCTTTGATGAAAACGCGGCCGTTCTCATAAAGGACGACCTCAACCCCAGAGGGACCCGTATCTTTGGGCCCGTAGCGAGAGAGCTCCGCGACAAGGACTTTATGAAAATCCTGTCCCTTGCTCCCGAAGTAATATAAGGGGGTCCCAGAGCTATGAACATTAAAAAAGACGATATCGTAGTTGTCCTGTCCGGCAAGGACAAGGGCAAGCAGGGCAAGGTAATGTCCGCAGACCCCAAGGGCGGCAAGGTGATAGTTGAGGGTGTCAACGTGGCCTCCCGTCATCAGCGCCCCATGAAGCAGGGCGAAGAGGGCGGAATCATCAAAAAAGAGACCCCCATCTATGTCAGCAAGGTCATGCGCGTCTGCCCCAAGTGCAATAAGCCCACAAAGGCCGCTTTCAAGTTCCTTGAGGACGGCTCCAAGGTCCGCGTATGCAAAAAATGCGGCGAGACTATATAAGAGAGGAGAGAGACTAAATGCCTACGCTTAAAACCAAGTACAATGAGGAAGTCGCTCCCGCTCTTATGAAGAAATTCAGCTATAAGAGCGTTATGCAGATCCCGAGGCTCGACAAAATTGTCGTGAACGTGGGCTGCGGCGACGCAAGGGAGAACGCCAAGGCGCTGGATTCAGTGGTCAAGGAGATCTCCGCTATCACAGGCCAGAAGGCCGTTATCACAAAGGCCAGAAAGTCTGTTGCAAACTTCAAGCTCCGTGAGGGAATGCCTGTCGGCGTGAAGGTAACGCTCCGCCACGACAGAATGTGGGAGTTCCTGGACAGACTCTTCAACATAGCCCTTCCCCGTGTCCGCGACTTCCGCGGCATAAACCCCAATTCTTTTGACGGCAGGGGCAATTACGCTATGGGTATCAAGGAGCAGATAATCTTCCCCGAGATCGAGTACGACAAAATCGAAAAGATCCGCGGCATGGATATCATAATCTGCACCACCGCCGCTACCGACGAAGAGGGCAGAGAGCTGCTCCGTCAGCTGGGCGCCCCGTTCTATGAGGCTTAAGGAGGAAAAACATGGCTAAGAAATCAATGATTTTAAAGCAGCAGAGAACTCCTAAGTTCTCTTCCCGCCGCTATAACCGCTGCAAAATCTGCGGCAGACCCCACGCTTACCTGAGAGATTACGGCATCTGCCGTATCTGCTTCAGAGAGCTGGCCTACAAGGGCGAGATCCCCGGAGTCAAGAAGGCAAGCTGGTAAAAAGCCCTGTATTCCCCGAAAAAACAGGTAAAAAGTACTTGCAAAGTTCGGGAAATACATGGTATAATACCCTGGTTGCTGTAGTTTCGGCGAGATTGCAAAAAACAATTTGCGATCTTGCCGGAACGTTTGCGCTTTTTTTCCGGGCAGCAGCTTTTACCGGAAATTGGCATATGTGATGGCGAAAGGTCGTCTGCAATCGTAAACCGTAACACGTCATACCGCTTCGAGCGCGGCTGTGCTGCGTCCTTGTGATCTGGAACGGGCACATTGACGGGAGGAAAATTGTTTTCGATACCTCGCCACACGAACAGCGTTTCGCTGTAACTCTAATAAGGAGGTAAAATTATGCAGATCACAGATCCTATTGCGGACATGCTCACCAGAATAAGGAACGCTAATTCCGCAAAGCACGAGACAGTCGATGTACCTGCCTCTAAGATGAAAAAGGCTATTGCCGGGATTCTTCTCGACGAGGGCTACATCAAGAGCTTCCAGATAATCGACGACGGTACCCAGGGCGTCATCCGTATCACCCTGAAGTACAACGGCACGGAGAAGGTAATATCCGGACTGCGCCGCGTATCCAAGCCTGGCCTTCGGGTTTACGCCGGGGCCGACGAGCTCCCCCAGGTTATCAAGGGACTCGGAATAGCAATCATTTCAACATCCAAGGGCGTCATGACCGACAGAAAAGCGAGAAAAGAGCACGTCGGCGGCGAAGTCCTTGCGTTTGTGTGGTAAGGAGGTAGCTGAATATGTCTAGAATTGGTAGAGCCCCCATTACCATCCCCGCAGGCGTAACAGTCAGCGTGGAC
>CAZBUH010000089.1:0-8240 GCA_964495095.1 uncultured Oscillospiraceae bacterium
GATGATGGTCGGCCTGCTGCCCCCCGATGAGAATGTCCGCAACGGCATCGCCGGCTCTCTGCCTGCACAGCGTATCGGCTATGAGATCGACGTGGTCGGCCCGGCTATCTTCCTGGCCTCCGCCGCTTCCGACATGGTCACCGCTACTACCATCTATCCCGATGGCGGCCTCGTTGCAACATCGTGATTTAAGGGAAATAAGAATATACGTAATAAAGCCCCGGACAGGCTCCGCCTGTCCGGGGCTTTTATTATCTCAAGAAAGGGCTGCGGTCTGACTGTGCGCACTCACTGTCCGCTTAAAGCGGGCAGCTCGCACACTTGCAGACCGAAAAGTGTTTTCTGCGGTGGACTTCTTTGACGCAAAACTCCCCCCCGCCGGGCGGCGGGGGGAGTTTTTATCCTTTTCGGAGGTTTTTAAGGTTATCTTTATCTTGCATTGTAACGGTCAAGGGCCGCCTGGTACACGTCGATGCAGTCCTGGATGCCAAGCTGAACAATGGTATCCTGGAAGGTCTGCCAATCGCTCTCAAGGGACATTTCGCCGGTGATGAACTTGGCGGTAGTCTCCTGGGTGTAGGTCAGCACCTCGCCGAAAGCGGTGGAGTACTTGGTGGACTCGTCAACGGTGATGGAGAGGACGGAGTCCTTCGGCAGGTCGTAAGCGCCGTCCTTGTTGGAAGCCCAGGTCTTTCTGTCGTCCTCAATGTCGGTGGGCAGGAAGCGCTTGTTGTCAAGCAGAGTGGCTGTCTGGAAGAAGCAGTAGGTGTAGGCCATCTTCTCGGCAGACTGGCCATCGGGGTCGTTGAGAACCACGTCTGTGAGCTTGTAGGTGGTCCAGTCGTTTGCGTCGGTGCAGGTGTAGGTCTCGCCCTCGAAGCCGTAGTTCTGGAGGATTATGCCCTCGTGGCTGAACCAGTAGTTCAGGTAAGCGACGGCAAGCTCCACATTTTCGCAGGCTGTGGTGATGGAGAAGCCCGGATAGTCGATGCGGCCGCCGTTGGAGTTCAGATGGATGGTCTGGCCGGGGGTCTGGACGGCCTCGGGGATTGCGGAAATGACGCAGTTGGGGTCAACATTTTCGTCGGCCCAGGAGGTGGCGGAGTTGCGGTACTCGGCAATCCAGTAGCCGGACTCGCCGTTGGCCACTGCGTTGTGGATATTGTCGCCCCAGCCGAAGGTCTCCTCAGCGCCTACGAAGTCGCCGGAGATAAGGCCCTCGTCATACCACTGATGGAGCATGGTGAGGTACTGCTTGTAGCCCTCCTGCTGGAAGCCGCAGAGTACCTTGCCGTCCACCTGATACAGGAAGGGGTCGACGCCGTTGGTGCCGACGGCCACATCATAGCCGGTGGCTACGGAGCTGCCGCAGAGTACGCCGTACATGGTCATGAATATGGACTTTGTGGCGCCCTTTTCGTTTTTAAAGGCGGTAAGTACGTCATGGAGATCGTCGTATGTTACAGGGACGTCGAGATTCAGGTCGTCCAGCCAGTCCTGACGGATCATGGGGCCGCGGTTTGCGCTCCAGTCCTCTACCATTTTTATCTGATAGAAGGCGGGCATGTTGCCGGAGTCGGTGGTGCTGCCCTTGCGGACATCGTCATCGGCCTCCACTATGGCCCAGTAATCGGGGGCGTAGTCCTGGAGATAGGGAGACAGGTCGATTATAATGCCCTGCTCGATGGCGTCGTCGCAGCCGGCCTTATAGGTTATGGGGAAAACGTCATAGAAGTCGGGGTAGTCGCCGCTGGATACGGAGATGTTGAACTGATCCGTGTAGTTCTCAGTGGCGATGGTGGAAAACTCAAGGGAAACGCCCGTGGTCTCAACAGACTGCTTGTAAGCGGGGTTGGTATCCCAGTCGCCGCTGGCAAGGTTGGAGAGAAGGTTTGTCTGGAAACGGCAGAGAGCGGTGAAGCTCACGGAGCCGTCGTCCACCAGGGGATAAGAGGTGGGGTCGAACAGCAGGTCTCCGCCCTGGCTGTCGTCCGGTTCGTCTGTGGACTCTTCGCCGTTGCCCGACTGGCTGGGCGCCTCGGTGGGCTGGCCGGCTTCATCGTCTGTGCCGCAGCCTGCCATCAGTGCGAAAACAAGGCACAGGCAAAGGAGCAGGGAAAGAATTCGCGTGGCTTTTTGCATTGTATGATCCTCCTTAAAATTTTTATAAATACGCGGATAATCCGCGGTATTCACGGTTTATTTACGGCCGCCGGGGATTACGGGGAACATAAACAGGGAGTCGTATTTCCCGCCGGTGTGGACTATGTGGCGGCCCTTGTTCCTGGAATAGCTTTTGGGCGGCTCCGGCTTTTTGTCCGGGTCGGCGCCCAGCATTATCATGGCGGCGCGCATCTCCTGGGGGCTGCCCATGGGGGGCGGGCCGCTGTGGCCCATGGCCTGGTCGAAGCCGGAGACGCAGACCTCCATAGTCTCGCCCTTGTGCACCAGCATACTTATGGGGGAGAGGGATATTTCAACCGGCACTATTTCCCCGGGAGACAGGAGCTCCTCCTTCCTGTGGCTCTGGAAGGGGATAAGCTCTGTGGATTTTTCCGGATCCAATGCCCTGTGGGATACTCTGAGCTGCTCCCGGGGCCCTTTCGCCAGGTACTCGGTGGTGTCGTGATAGAGGTAATTGCCGTCGCTGTCGAGCTTTGCGAAATTAACGTGTATATCCATATCGTCAGAGCCGTCTGCCTCAAGCCAGAGCTTTACCTTGCAGTAGCCGGTTATCTCCATGTCCTCCTGAGCCGTGCAGCGGAAATATGCAAAATCCCCGGGGTCCTCGGAGTTATAATCGACAGCGGCCTCTTTTTCGGGCTTGGCGCTCTGAAGGGCTCCGCCGCAGGCGTTAAGATACAGGGTGTTTACCTGCTGCCGCTCCAGAGGGAAGGCTTTTTCCGCCCTGTAGCCAAGGGGCGGGTGGCCCGGGTCCAGAGTGGCCATCCTGACGGTGGGAGTCTTTTCCCAGCCGTTGTCGATGCCTTTCAGGTAGTGGTCGAAGAATTTCCTCAAATCCTCCAGATTTTCTTCCTTATAGTAGTCTCCCCACTCCATTATGTTGTGGATGCGGAGCCACTTTTCCTCCATTGTGAAGCTGCGCCAGGCCTCCAGGGTACCGACGGTGTGGGTGCCGTTTGTGTAGGACGCCACCTGGTAGACGGGGCACTTTATATTTTCCGTGTGGGGGCGCTTTTCCTCCCAGTATTCGTCAATCAGGGGGTGCTCAGCCTCCATTATGTCCATCGCCTCAATGCGGCCGCCGTTGGACCAGCACCTGGCGCCGGGGAGGTCGCCTCCGGGGATTCCGCCCCGCATGTACTCCCGGCGGTAAAGGTCATTCTGGCCCTCCCAGGGGGCGAGGCAGGTGAGATGGGGCGGGTTGAGAGCGCCTATGTAGAGCTGCACCATGGAATACCAGGAGTTGCCGCTCATGCCCAGCTTCCCGTTGCACCACTCGGCCTGTGTTATCCACTCTATGAATTCATAGGCGTCGTGGGCGTCAAGGTCGCCGAACATCTGGACGTCACCCTGGGACATGTACGCGCCACGGGGGTCAACCTGGATTACGGCGTAATTGTAGGGCACCCAATGGGCCGGGTCCGCGCACTCCCAGCCCTGCATACCGGATAGGCGAGACTTGGGCACGTTGCACCTGTTGGGCCGGCCCTCCAGCATATCCCGTATGCCGCTTTTGCCCGCGGGGCCCCAGCAGAGGATTATAGGCACCTTCTCGTTTGTAAGGGGCCTGTAAATATCGCAGTAGATAGTTGTGCCGTCGCTTAACGTAAAGTCCACGTCCCGCTCCTGCAAAATATCGCAGGGGATTGGGGCGTAACCTTTTCTGAAAACGGTGCCCTTGGGGAAAACGGTGCTGCCCGGCTTAAAGCCCTCGTAGAGGGAGTATGAGCAGTTTATATCCGGCAGGGGCTTGAATTTTATCTCAATCTTACCGGATTTGGTGTAATATTTTCTTTCCATACGTTCCTCCTTAGTCCGGTATCACCGGCAGAAGCAGATAAGAGCCGTACCTGCCGCCATAGTGGATAACGTGCTCGCCCCGGTTGCTGCCGAAGCCTATGTCCCTTGTGCCGCTGCCGGCGCCGTTGGGGTCAAGGGAGGTGAGCGTTACCTCCAGCTTTTCGCCGGGGTAGAACATCATGGCCGTGGGGGTTATGGCTATATCCGCCTCGACTGTCTCGCCGGGCTTTAAGAGCTGGGGGGCGTTAAAGGGGTAGAAGGGCAAATCTTCGGTGGATTTTTCCGGGTCCGTCTTTCTCATTGAAACTCTCAGCCGGCCGTAGTGGGGGGCGGAATAAATTTTCCCGCCGGGCGCCTGGCCCGGGTGGGCCTTGAAGAAATTGCAGTACATTACCTCCCCGTCCGCCGAGAGCTTTCGCATCTTTATGAAAACGTCCATATCCTCTGCGCCCCGGGCCTCAAGCCACAGGTGGAGCTTGCTGAAGCCGGTGAACTCCGCTTTTTCCGTGAAGGTGTAGGTGAAGGAGGTTTCGCAGTCGTCCCTGACGCATCTGTAGACGGCCTCGCTCTCCTTCGCCTGGGCGTTTTCCGTCAGGATGCCGCCGTCGTTTAAATAGAGCCTTTTGAGCTGTCGGCGGGCCGGCGGGAATTCCGTCTCGGGCCGGTCTATTATATCCTCTCTGCCGTGGTCAAGGACGGCCATACGCACTCTGGGGGTGGTCTCCCAGCCGTTGTCGATGCCCTTTAAGTAGTGGTCAAAAAATCTCTGCAGATCCCTCCGGTTTTCCTCAATACGGAAGAAAGCCGTCTCGCTTATATTATGTATCCTGAGCCATTTATCTTTGGAGGCCAGGCCGTTAAACATATTTATAGTTCCGCGGGTGTGGTTGTTGTTTGTGTAGGAGGCCACAACGTAGGCCGGTACGGATATCTTCGCCGGGTCCACGCGCTTACTCTCCCAGTATTCATTGTAAATAGGATATTTCTCCGCCATGCCCTGGATAAATTCTATTCTGCCGGAGCCGTAGGTCCGGCGCATCCAGGTATCCCCCTCCTTGGGGATGCCGCCGACAATAAACTCCTCCCGGTAAAAATCCCCGTGGCCCTCCCATGGGGCGATGGCCTTCAATTCCGGGGGATTCTGGGCGGCCATAAACCACTGCTCTATGCAGGTATAGGCGTTGCCCGCCATGCCGATGCTTCCGCTGCACCAATCCTGTGAGGCTATCCACTTCATGCTCTCGCAGCCGTCCAGGGCGTCCACCTGGCCGAAGTAGTGCATATCGCCCTCCGACATGTAAACGCCTCTGGGGTCAACGCTCACAACGGCGTATCCCTCCGGCACCCAGCGGGCCGGGTCGTTGCAGAGCCAGACCTGGAGGTTGGAGACGGCGTCCTTGGGGAAAGCCCTGTCCTCGGGCTTTGTCATGGGGTGGGTCATGTCGTGGCGGCCCTGCTTTCCGGCGGGATTCCAGTTCATTATGGCGGGAACCCTGTTATCCGGGCCGGAGTCCACAGGACGGTACACGTCGGCATAGAGCTTTATGCCGTCCCGCAGGACGATTTCCTTATCGCGCTCGCAGAGGATGTCGCACGGCAGAGGCATACGCCCCTCCTCCATCACCTGGCCCTTTTTTAGCACTGTAGTTCCGGGCTGAAAGCCGCCGTAGGCCGAATCCGGGTCGTCCACCGGGAAAAGCTTCAGCCATAAAAGGTCGAATTCTTCCTTTGGGCTTGTCTGCGAATATTTCATATTCAGGCCGCCTTTCGTTTGGATTTGGTAAGTTCCGGAATTTGAGACTTTGGAATTTGGGACTTTGCATGTTATGCAAATATAAAAATTGGATATTTTGCGCAAAGCAATCGACTTTTGCGGAAAAATGGTGTATATTATTTCTGTATTACGGTTGAAGTGTAACATTGCATGTACTTTATGTATATAAAAATCGTGCTGTAAAATAATAATTTTGTGCTGAAAGGCTGACGTTTATGCTGAATATACTTTGCATAACGGAGGAGCGGGAAGAACGGACAATAACCCATTATGTGAGAAGCTCGCTTTTTTCCGATGCGCGGCTGACCTTCTGCCGCGACGCCGAGGAGGCGGGGGACAGGCTCTGCAAGGGCCAGTGGGACTGCTTCATTTTCGACGGCGCCCTTTTCTCGCCCGAGGACCTCAGGTCCGCCGGGGAGCGTATAGCGGAAAAGACCGTGCCGGAGGTCATTGCCATACTGTTCGGGGATGTGGTGCGGAAATTCCAGAGATATAGCTGGAATTTCGACATGTCCTTTCTTTTAAAGCCCATATCTAAAAGCATGCTGCTGCACCGGCTCTGCTGCGCCGTCAGGCGTTCCGGCTCCTGGGAGGGGCTCAAGCCGGAGGAAAAATACAAAATAACTCTCCTTTGGGACAGGCCCGGAAGAGTGCGGAACCTATGGAATGAGGCGCTGCACCTGAATATATCTCCGGAGTCGGATATGGACACGGAGTGGGTGCGCCGGAAATACAGCGAGTGCGGCCTTGAGGATTTTCCGGAGAGAATATGCCCCATATCCATAACCATACTGGATTGGGACATATTTTTCCGCCACACCACCCACAATATGCTGATCGACGCGCTGGAGCAGATAATCCGCATGTATGTCCCGGAGCAGGAGCGGGCGGTGGTTTTCGAGCAGTACAGCAGCACGCTGCTGGTGCTGCTGAACCCCCAACAGGATATCCAGGGGGCGGAGCTTCAGGAGGTGTGCGACAAAATTGTTTCCAGGGCGCTTTTCGAGTGCCAGATACACCTTTTTGCGATTTACGGCAAATGCGAGAGCATAGACGAAATGAATAAAGTAATCGACAGGCTCACCTACCGGGTGAAGAACAGCATTGCAAGGGAGCCCGGGGCGGTGCCCATGGACGCCGTTGTGTCCTCCGTGGAGTCCCTGCCGGATACGGGGCGGCTCTGCGACCTTATAGTGAGCGGCCAGCGGGACGCGGCGAAAAATCTTATCCGGGAGCAGATATTCCGGCTGCCGGAGCAGTTTAAAATAAGCTCTGATTATATTTTCAGCTACCAGCTCCGGCTTTTGCAGGACCTTTTTTCGGCCCTGGGCAGCCAAAATGTCAGCGCGGGGCACGTATTTTTAAAGCGGCGGGAATTTCTCGATATGTTCGATGTGGCCGGCCGTTCCCAGCTCAACCTCATAAACTGGGTGTACTGGCTCACCGACACGGTATGCGACAAGATGCGCGTCCCGGAGGCGGAGGGCTCCATTGTGGAGCGGGTGCGCCGGTACGCCGAGGAGAATATCGCCGGGGACCTGTCCCGGGGAGCCATAGCGCAGGCGCTCCATTTGAGCGAGAGCCATCTGTCCCACAGCTTTACGGCCTACGCCGGCGTGAACCTCACCCAGTACCTGACGCGGCTCAGGGTGGAAAAGGCCAAGAGCCTGCTGCTGAGGACGGAGATACCGTCGGCCAGGATAGCTTCGGAGTGCGGCTTTTCCAGCAGCTCGTATTTTTCAAGGATATTCCTGGAGACTACCGGCTACACCCCGGTGCAGTACAGAAAGCTCTATCAGAAAGAGGAGAATAAATAACCGGAAAGGCCCTTCGGTAAAAACCGAAGGGCCCTTTACACGGATTTTTCACAAACCTGACGCAAACCCGGTAGCAGCAGAGCGGCGCCTTAAATATACTGTCAGTATGGATGGGAATACAAAAAATGGGAACAATGAACTGGGCTGGTTCCTATTTTATTAAGTATGTTTAAGGAGAAAGGCTATGGAAAAATACGGGGTAATAGATATCGGCTCCACGCTATGCCTACAGACGAGGGGCTTGTGGCGGACATAGGCGGCGGCAGCACGGGATTTGTGCTTTTCGGGGATAAAAAATCCTGTCGGCCCACTCAATAAAAATCGGCTCCCTGAACCTTTTCGCCCAGTATGTAAAAGAGATAGTGCCGAAAGGGGCAGGCCGCAGAGGCCTGCCCCGCTTATGTACGGGCATTCAATCAACTTTTCGTGGTAAATTGAAACATCTGACTGGTGTAGGTAACTCCATTGGCAATCGCATAGAATTGAGCTTTGTAGGTAGTTCCTTTTGATAAAGTATATCCCATGCTTTTTTGAGCGTAATACCATACATAGAAGTAGTTATAGTTTGCGGAGAAGTTGGCAGGCTCGCTCTTGCCTGTAATGTATTTACCCGATGCGTCATACAGACGGATGCCTTCTTCTGTAATGTCCGCCGTGGAGATGCC
>CAZBUH010000090.1:0-7774 GCA_964495095.1 uncultured Oscillospiraceae bacterium
GGTTTTGGCTTATGAAAGGGATCCTGTTGGGATTACCTTTGCTATATTTTTTCTTTCAAGAAAAAGTATCAAAAAGAACTTAATAGCGCATCAGGATATGCATAGTCGGAGGATTTGCGCCAGGTAAACGGGAGATTTGCGTTTTGTGAAAAGCGCGTCACGAGATATCCGCAAGCTCCAGATATTTATAGCCGTTATTTGCCACGTGATCCTTGCGCCCCTGAAGGTCGTTGCCCAAAAGCAGGTCGAACACCTGGGCGGTCTTTTCCGCGTCGGAGGGCATTACTTTAATAAGGCGGCGGGTCTCGGGATTCATGGTGGTGAGCCACATCATATCCGGGTCGTTTTCGCCAAGGCCCTTGGAACGGTTGATGGTGTGCTTTGCCCCGTCAAAGCCGGACACGATATCGGCCTTTTCCTTATCGGAATACGCGAAATAGGTTTTACCCTTGCACTCTATCTCGAAAAGGGGGGATTCAGCGATATACACGTAGCCCTTTTCAATCAGGGTGGGGGTGAGCCTGTAGAGCATGGTCAAAATAAGGGTGCGTATCTGGAAGCCGTCCACGTCGGCATCGGTGCAGATAATGACCTTGTTCCACCGGAGATTTTCCAGACTGAATTCGTTAAGGTCGCGGTTATTTTTCGTCATGACCTCCACGCCGCAGCCCAGGACTTTCATAAGATCGGTGATTACATCGCTTTTAAAAATTTTCGCGTAGTCCGCCTTAAGGCAGTTTAGGATTTTGCCTCTTACGGGCATTATGCCCTGAAATTCCGCGTCTCTTGAGAGCTTGCAGGCGCCCAGGGCGGAGTCGCCCTCCACGATGTATATCTCCCGGCGGGAGATATCCTTTGTGCGGCAGTCCACGAATTTCTGGACACGGTTTGCTATGTCGATGGAGCCGGAGAGCTTCTTCCTTATGTTTATCCTGGCCTTTTCTGCGCTCTCCCGGCTGCGCTTATTCACAAGGACCTGATCGGCTATCCTGTCAGCCTCGGCTTTATTCTCGATAAAATAGACCTCGAGCTGGGATTTAAAGAAGTCGGTCATGGCGTCCTGTATGAACTTATTGGTGATGGACTTCTTTGTCTGATTTTCGTAGGAGGTCTGGGTGGAAAAGCAGTTTGTAACGAGTATAAGGCAGTCCTGCACGTCGGCAAAGGTTATCTTGCTCTCGTTTTTCTGGTATTTCCCGGCCTTTCTTATATAGGCGTCGATAGCGGAGACGAAAGCGCTTTTCGCGGCTTTTTCCGGGGAGCCGCCGTGCTCCAGCCAGGAGGAGTTGTGGTAGTACTCTATAAGGTTTACCCTGTTTGAAAAGCAGAAGGCGGCGGATATTTTTACCTTGTACTCAGGCTTGTCCTCCCGGTCACGGCCCCGGCGCTCAGTCTCGATAAAATAGGGCTGCGTGAGTGGGTCCTCACCTGCAATTTCGGACACATAGTCGCTGATGCCGTTATCGTAGAGGAAGTCTGTTGTCTCAAATTTGCCGTTTACCTCGTTCCGGAAGCGGAAGGTGACGCCGGAGTTGACGACGGCCTGCTTTTTCATAACGTCGGTGTAGTATTCCACCGGTATGTCTATGTCGGTAAACACCTCCAAATCGGGCTTCCAGTGGAATTTTGAGCCGGTCTTTTTGCCGTTCCACGGCGTTTTTTTAAGGCCGCCTACATTTTCGCCATTTTCAAAGTGGAGTGTGTATTCAAAACCGTCCCGGTGGATAACGGCGTCAAAATATTCCGAGGCATACTGTGTGGCGCAGGAGCCGAGGCCGTTGAGGCCCAGGGAGAACTCGTAGTTCTCACCCTCGTCGTTGCTGTATTTTCCTCCGGCGTAAAGCTCGCAGAAAACCAGCTCCCAGTTGTAGCGCTCCTCGGCGGGATTCCAGTCCACAGGGCAGCCCCGGCCGAAATCCTCCACCTCGATGGATTTATCCCCGTACCTGGTGACGGTGATAAAGCTGCCGTGGCCCTCTCTGGCCTCGTCAATCGCGTTTGAAAGGATTTCAAAAACAGCGTGTTCGCAGCCGTCAAGGCCGTCGGAGCCGAATATAACGCCCGGCCTTTTCCGTACCCTGTCGGCGCCTTTCAGAGAGCTTATACTCTCGTTTCCGTAGTCTGCGTTTTTCTTCGCCATATAATGAATAATCCCCCATATGTTGATGTTCAAGCTGAATTTACCAGTAAAATATAGTATATAATAAAGGGAAACGGTTGTCAAATCCCGGCGCGGCCATAAATTATTATGGTGCGCCCTCCCGGTGAAAATTCCGAGAATTTTTTGAAGCTGAAAAAGGGTCCGATGCTTTACTGCGGCTTCCGCAGGATTCAAGGTATATGTGTATGAAAACCGGGCCACAGCCACACGGCGGCGCCTGCGGGCTCCAAAACCGTTTTTCAGCAGCTCTCTCTGCCTGGACGGATCGGCACAGACGAGGATGGATATCCCGTAATACCGGTTGACCTTTGCGCTCAAATACGCTGAACCGGCCTTGCGTGTTAGAGCTTTTATGCACAAACCGATTCTAAAGCAAACAGGGCGAGAGGCCAACCCCTTGGGCTGACCTCTCACCTTGCTTTTTACGATCCTGTTTTGCAGCGCGCCCGGGAACATTGGCTTTCCCCGGATTCCGGAGACGCCTGCTTTAACGGTTATGGAACGGCAGATTTTCAGCCTAGGGGATGCGCGTATCCAAACCCAAAGACCGCGCCCGCTTCGCTGGGATGCCTTGTTATATACCGTGTCCTGTCCGGCTGACCGGCGGCGCTGAAAATATATTCGGCGCTGCCGCTCGCTTCATCGTAACCTATAAGCTCGGCGCTGTCAAGGTCCCAGTATGTGCAGAGCAGGGCGGCGATATCCCCGTCGGAGAGGTTTTCACCGGTAATGTCACCGTAATTTTCATACTGGCGGACGCCGTCTGCGGACATGTAACAGGGCTCCTCATCGCCGGCGGCAGCGGCGGCGAAGAAATACACTATTTTCCCGCTTTCCAGGTCCAGCTCAAGCCAGCCGGAGATATTGTCCGCTGTAAAGCATGTGTAGCAGAGATCGGCTGTTTCGCCCGGTGTGACGGAAAAGCCCTCCACGCCCCGGCTATGTGAGACAGGCTGATCCTGATACGCAAGGCTGATGTCTGCTGTGATGACCCCGAGAGCCTTTAACTGCTGGAGCTCCCGGCTGCATATGGCTATTATTTCCTCATCTGTTTTGAGATTTCCGCCGGTGCTGTGGGAGGGCGCCGCGCTTTCCGCCGCTGAAACCTCCGGGGCCGCTGATTGGACGGCGTTCTCCGGGGCGCCGCCGGCCGAGGCGGAGGCAGATACAAAAGCTCCCGTAAACACCGCCGCCAGCGCCACCGCAGCCGTAATGCAGATGGCGGCGGCGATGACCGGGCGCGAAATTTTTCTTTCTTTCATAATTGATGTTATCCTTTCTCTGAGCCGGTTATTTGTCCCGCCCGCCATTTGCACCACCATGGGAGAGTTCATCTCCGCGAGATTCAGAAGCAGCAGGGCGTAGGATTTTTTACCGGCGGCGTCAAGCTTCTTTATAACGGCCTCGTCGCAGGACAGCTCACAGAGCCTGGCAATTTCCCGTGAAACCAGATAGACGGCCGGATTAAACCAGTGGATGGAGACGGTGAGCTGCACCAGCCATTTGTACCACAGATCCAGACGCCTGGCGTGCGTTTCCTCATGGGCCAGCGCCATTTTAAGCTCTTCCCGGGAGAGACCGGCGGGGACATATATTACGGGGCGTATAAGCCCTGTGAGCAGGGGAGTGGCGGCGCTGCCGGACTCAAAGACCGGAATGCCCCCGTGCCGCAGAATAAATTTTCTGCTGCGCCGCAGCCTGCGGGATACAAGGCCCAGCTCCAGCAGCCGCGCCGCAGCCGATATGACGGCGCCGGAAAGCCAGAGGGCAAAAAGAATTTTTCCCGTTTCCGGCCCCGCGGGCGTCCCAGCGGCGTCCGCTTCAAGCTCCTGAAGCTCTCCGGAGGGCAGAATCGTGACGCCGTCAGGCTGAGGAGCGGGAGCGCCGGTACCGTAAATTGCGCCGCTGTCCGCCGAAACCGGCAAGGAGGGCAGGGGGATTGCTGTGAAGCCCACAGGTATTAAAAACCTGAGCAAAACCGGCAGCCGCAGATAGTAGGCCCAGCACCGGGGCATTTTTTTGAAAACCCTTGTAAGCCCCAGAAGCAGAAGCCCGGTGGCGGTGCCGGCAAGGGTGAGGCGCAGGACCGTGTCAATCATCGGCGCCCTCCCAGTTTTCTATCAGCTCTCTGAGCTCCTGAATGTCGCTTTTCTCCATCGCGCCGTCGCTGTACATGGCCGCCATCATGTCCCGGATGCTGCCATTATACATGGCGGCTATCAGGCTCCTGGCCTGGGCGGCGGCGTACTCCTTTTTCCGGATAATCGCCCGATAGACCTTGCCCCGGCCCTGGGGCACGGCCTCCACGGCGCCTTTGTCCGCGAGACGGGAGAGGAGGGTCAGAACGGTGGTGCGCTCCCAGCCGTTATTCAAAGCTGCTCTCACCTGGGCCGAGGTAAGAGCGCCCTCCGAGCTCCAAAGGGCTTTCATTACCTCCAGCTCCGCGTCGGAAATTTTGACGTCCTTCATTTTCTTGCCTCCTGATATATATACTACAATTGTCAAGAGGTTTTCCGAAAAGTTTTCTTAAATAAAACTGCCTTGCAAATTATCATAAAAAAGCTTATAATTATAAAAAAGTCTCCGGAGGTGTAGAGTTTTGCTTATCCACGAATCGGCGGAAAATTATCTTGAGACCATCCTGATGCTCCGCAACCGGAACGGAAGCGTGCGCTCCATTGACATAGTGAACGAGCTGGGCTTCAGCAAGCCAAGCGTCAGCGTAGCCATGAAAAATTTCCGCGAGAGCGGGTATATCACGATGGATGAGGACAATTTCATCACCCTTACAGATAAGGGACTCCAGATAGCCGAGCGGATTTACGAGCGGCATCTTGTACTTACTCAGATGCTGATAGCCCTTGGGGTGAGCGAGGAAAACGCACGGCAGGACGCCTGCCGGATGGAGCACGACATAAGCGACGAGACGTTCCGGAAGATAAAAGAGCACTATAAAAATTATGTTTGTGAGGAATAAAAAATTTCCCGCCGAAAAGGGCGGGAAATTTTTTATTCGCTTTTTGCCGGCGCGGCCATGTCGTCCGCCCCGTCCTCGGGAGACGCTTCCGGAAGCATGGGAGAGTCGTGGATTTTCGTGGGTATAAACCGTTTTGCAAATTTGCTTTTTCCGCGGCCCTTAATATAGAAATACCCGATTATGGAAAACACCACGGCGCCGATAAAATTCACCATCAGGTCTTTCATGGTGTCGATGATGCCGATGTCCAGATAACCGTCTATGACGATTTCCCTCTTTTCTCCGTCAATCTCGCCGTAGATAACGGTTTTTTCAATATTGTCCACCCTTATGGGTATGTTGTGGCCCTCAGGCTCAAAGTTCACAGAGCTTATTTCTGATACCACCGTGTCCTTCTGCATGTCGGTGCGTACAAGCCGGTCTGCGGAAAACTCGTAAAATTCCCACACCACCCCGACTGTCATGGAAAAGCAGAAAGCCACAAGGGCCACAAAAATAGGGGACATGTTAAAGGAAAACCTGTCGCTGCGGTTGAGAATATCGATAAGGGCTATGCCTATGGCCGCGCAGAGAAAGCCGTTCACTGTGTGAAGCATCGCATCCCAGTAGGGGACGCTGACATAGTATTCCTGAATCTCGCCCAAAACCTCCGCGGCGAAGATGAAAAGCAGGATTATGACCTCAAGGGTATTCGGAAGGTCGATTTTAAGACGGCGTTCCACAAATGAGGGAATCATAAAAAGCGTCAGGGTGAGAACGCACATGAGAACATTGCTGTAATTCCGGTTAAATATCTGCGCTATCATAACGCCTATGACAAGCAGGCGCAGAACAAGGTATATTATAAACATCGCCTTGTGCTCTTTTATATAGCGCTTTGTGCGCTCCATACGTTTATCGGAGCCCATGTGTGACTCAATCCTTTCGCTTCTATTTCCTGCCTATATCTTTTCTGAAATGCGCGTCCTTAAAGCTTATTTCCGAAACTCCGGAATATGCCTTTTCTATTGCGCCGTCCAATGTAGGGGCCACGGCCGTGACGCCGAGGACGCGGCCGCCGGAGGTGAGATATTTGCCCTCCGCCAGCTTTGTGCCGGCATGGAAAACGGTGATGTCCTCAGGCACATTCCCGAGGCCGCTTATCTCAAAGCCCTTTTCGTAGGCCACAGGGTATCCGCCGGAGGCCATGACTACGCAGCAGGCGGCGCCCGGCTTCCACTTTATATCCACCTGGTCCAGCCGCTCATCGATGACCGCCTCGAATATATCAAGTATGTCCGTGTCCAGCATGGACAAAACAGGCTGGGTCTCGGGGTCGCCGAAGCGGGCGTTATACTCCACAACCCTGGGGCCATCCGGCGTCAGCATCAGGCCGAAATAAATCACGCCCTTAAAGGTGCGGCCTTCGCTGTTCATGGCGTCGATAGTGGGGCGGAAAATATTTTTCATGCAGTAATCGGCTATCTCCGGGGTGTATTTCGGGCTGGGGCAGAAGGCGCCCATACCGCCGGTGTTGGGGCCCCGGTCGTTGTCATAGGCCCGTTTGTGGTCCTGGGAGGACAGCATGGGGACGATGGTTTTGCCGTCTGTAAAGGCCAGCACGGTGACTTCCGGGCCCGTCATGCACTCCTCAATTACGATACGGGAGCCGGAATCACCGAATTTCCTGTCGCCCATCATGGAGCGGACGGCCTCCTCCGCCTCCTCTGTGCTCGAGGCCACCACGACGCCCTTGCCGAGGGCAAGGCCGTCGGCCTTTACAACGATAGGCGCGCCCTGGGATCTAACATATTCGATGGCCGGCTCCATTTCCGTGAACACCGCGTATTTCGCGGTGGGGATGCCGTATTTTGACATAAGATTTTTCGAGAAAATTTTGCTGCTCTCGATAATGGCGGCATTGGCGTGGGGGCCGAAGGCCCGGAGGCCCTCTTTTTCCATGGCGTCCACCATGCCGAGAGCGAGAGGATCGTCGGGGGCGACCATAACAAGCTCCACGGGGTTTTCCTTTGCGAATTTTACCATGCCGTCGATGTCCGTGGCGCTGATATCCACGCACTGGGCCACGGATGCGATGCCGCCGTTTCCCGGGGCGCAGTAAATTTTATCTACGCGGGGACTTTTGGACAGCGCCCAGCAGATGGCGTGCTCTCTGCCGCCGCCGCCTACAACAAGAACATTCATATTTACCTCCGGAATACTCGCACCCGGCGTTCAGACCGGGGGCGGAAAATCAGTGATGGAAAAGGCGCATGCCTGTAAAGGCCATGGCCATGCCGTATTTATCGCAGGTGGCGATAACATCGTCGTCTCTTATTGAGCCGCCGGGCTCCGCAACGTACTGCACGCCGCTTTTCCTCGCCCTTTCAATGTTGTCGCCGAAGGGGAAGAAAGCGTCCGAGCCGACGGATACTCCCGTCTGGGCGGCGATCCAGGCTTTTTTCTCCTGGGCGGTGAGGACCTCCGGTTTTACCTTAAAGGTGTTCTGCCACACGCCCTCCGCCAGCACGTCCTCGTATTCCTCGGATGTGTAGACGTCGATGGCGTTGTCCCTGTCGGGGCGGCGTATGCCGTCCACAAACTGGAGGCCCAGGACCTTCGGATGCTGGCGCAGATACCAGTTGTCCGCCTTGTTT
>CAZBUH010000091.1:0-7754 GCA_964495095.1 uncultured Oscillospiraceae bacterium
AAAGGCAAAGCCCGCCTCCGCCAAGGGCCAGTATATCAGAAGCTGCGTAACGGCCTCCACAATGGGTCCCGGCGTTAAAATCAACGCTCAGAAGCAGATGTAATGATAAAAAATCCCGTGCATTTAAGTGCACGGGATTTTTTCAGCCTGTCAAAGGACTGGCCAAACACTCCCTGATTTCTGTACAGCAGAAGGAAAGGGAGCGTTTTCATTGAACAATGGAAAAAAGATGCACGCCGGGAGTCAGTAATAACGGACCTGAATGCCCCGGTACCGCATTTTAGTGTATTTGAGAGGAACTACGCACAGCGCTTTCAGGGCGACTACCTGTTTGCGCGCATCTTCAAGAAGATATTGATAGAAACGGCCAGTGCCCAGTTTACAGAGTTGTTTACTGTAACAGGCAGCCGGTAAGAGCGTCTGGCCGCAGCTTGGATCATCTTCGCCTTTGCGGCTGGGTCAGCAAAATTCCGGCCTTTCTCATCAATGAATGCAGTCAGTTAGTCCAGACCGGCATGAGCCAGTTTGTCTGCAGCTTCAAAACGTTCCATGAGCGCGATGGCGGTGGCGCCGGTGTTAATGATGTCCTTGCCTTGTGCCAAACCGGAATGAACTAAGCAGATACACCTGTAAAATCATCTGCAAATCTTATTATGCGGGGACGGGTAAACGGAAAAATCTCTTACGGAATTCTGCCAAGAAAACGACATGCAGTTTCTCCTGAAAAGTGGTGCGAGGGAAATGAGTTGAGGGCGGATCAGGCGTCCTGCGGCACCAAAGCGCAAGGCCTGGCGAAAATGCCGGGAGGGGCATGTCTGGCGCTCCGTGGTATATTCCAGAACGGGGAACCGGCGGACCGGCTGCCCTGTCTGCTCTGGAAATGTGAGCCGGAAGCAGGTGAAAAAAATACGCAAAAGCGGCTGCGGAGAGCGTCCGTCCCGGTTACAGGGTGATTTAGCGGTGTGCAGCGGCATTAAAATCAGCCGGTGTGTATAATTCAGGAAATAATGAGAATATTCTTTTATAGGAAAAGGCTTCAGGAGCGGTGCAGTCAGTAAGGGCCCTGGCCGGGTTGACAAAAGCAGGCGCCGATGCTATAATAATCAGGATTTAATGCGCCCGGACAGCGGGACATAAGCTTCGGCGTTATGTACGGATGTACTTTTTATATATAAAACGGCATACAGGGCAAACGGCTGACGGTTGGCTATTCTCTGATCGCGGGACAGGGCGGTCAAAGACAACCGTACACGCCGTCTTTTCCCATGCTTTAATGGGATAGCTCTATTCTGCCGCCTGATACATAAAGCAAAAATTCTTATAAAGGAGTATTATATTTAATGGCAGAAAAACTGAAAATTATATCCCTGGGTGGACTTAACGAAATCGGCAAGAACCTGACCGTATATGAGTCCGCGGGGGATATCATTGTGGTGGACTGCGGCATGGGCTTTCCTGACGACGACATGTACGGCATCGACGTGGTGATACCCGACATCAGCTACCTTGTAAAGCACAAAAACCGCATAAGGGGCATTGTGCTGACCCACGGCCACGAGGACCACATCGGCGCACTGCCCTATGTTCTGCGGCAGATAAACGCGCCTATATACGCAACCCGGCTCACAGCGGGGCTTGTGAAAATAAAATTGGAGGAGCACGGGCTTCTCGACAAGACGAAGATAATCACCCTTGAGGCCGGAGAGAGCTTCAAGGCCGGGTGCTTTAATGTGGAGTTTATCCACGTAAACCACAGCATCGCAGACGCTGTGGCCCTGGCAATCACGACGCCGCTGGGAGTTGTGGTGCACACCGGCGACTTCAAAATAGACACGACGCCCATATCCGGCGGCATGACCGATATAGCCCGTCTGGGCCAGTTGGGTAAGGAGGGCGTGCTGGCGCTTTTGTCCGACTCCACAAATGTGGAAAAGCCCGGCTATTCCGTGTCAGAGCGCAAGGTGGGCGAGAGCTTCGACGCACTGTTTAAGGGCTGCAACCAGAGGATAATCGTAACCACCTTTGCCTCAAATGTCCACAGAATCCAGCAGATTATAAATTGCGCCGCCCGCTATTCCCGTAAGGTGGCCATAACCGGCAGGAGCATGGAGAATATTCTTAAGGTCTCAATGGAGCTTGGGTATATGGAAGTGCCCGAGGGCGTGCTGGTGGATGTGAGCCAGATAAAAAGCCTGCCCAAAAACAAGGTGGTCATCATCTCCACCGGAAGCCAGGGCGAGGCCATGAGCGCCCTCTACCGTATGGCCTTTTCCGGCCACAAGCAGGTGGAAATTCAGCCGGGAGACCGGGTTATAATCTCAGCCTCGGCCATACCGGGAAATGAAAACGCCATCAGCCGCGTCATAGACGAGCTCTTCTACAAGGGCGCGGAGGTCATATATGATAAGCTCTCCGAGCTGCACGTCTCCGGACACGCCTGTCAGGAGGAGCAGAAAATGATGATGGCCCTGACTCAGCCGAAATATTTTATCCCTGTCCACGGCGAGCACAGGCATCTGCGCACTCACGCCAAGCTTGCGCAGATGATGGGCATAAATCCCAAGCACATCATGGTGAGCGAATTGGGAAAGGTCATAGAGATAACCGCCAAGGGCATACGCTTTAACGGCACTGTGACCGCCGGAAAGGTGCTGGTTGACGGCTCCGGCGTGGGCGATGTGGGCAGCGTTGTGCTCCGGGACAGAAAGCATCTGGCACAGGACGGCATGATAGTCGTCGTTGTGAACATCTCCAGCGAGGACGGCAGCATAGTTACCGGGCCGGACATCATAACACGCGGGTTTATCTACGTGAAGGAGTCCGAGGAGCTTATGAACGAGCTTCGGGATGTGGTTTCCGACACCATATACGGCTTTGCCGCCGGCGGCAGGATCAACGACTGGGCCGCCATAAAGGGCGCTATAAAGGGCGACCTCTCCAACTACCTCTACAAAAAGACGAAGCGCAACCCCATGATACTGCCTGTGGTGACTGAAATATGAATATTCAGATATTCGGAAAGTCAAAATGCTTCGACACAAAAAAGGCGGAGCGGTATTTTAAGGAGCGCAGGATAAAATTCCAGTCGGTGGATATCGTGAAATACGGCATGAGCCGCGGGGAATTTCAGAGCGTAAAAAGCGCCGTGGGCCTTGAAAATATGATAGACGAAAAGGCCCGGGACGCTGAAATACTTAAATATCTGGCCTACGACGCCGACAGGGAGGAAAAGCTTCTGGAGGACCAGCGGCTTATAAAGACCCCCATTGTGCGGAACGGGAAAAAGGCCACCGTGGGCTACTGCCCGGATGTATGGAAAAATTGGGAATAAAGGAAATTGCATATTTTTCTTGACAAACCTGCATACAGTATTTATAATGTACGTAAATTAACTGAAAACAGCCAGTTAGTGAGACAAAGGAGTCGAATTTTTCGGCTCCTTTTTACTTTTTAGGGAGATGAAGAAAGTGTCCAAGATTTCAAGCTACACCGTTGTGCTTACTCCTGACGAGGTGAGCCATTCCCACCCCCACGCCCACATCCTTATCCCGCTGGGTGAGGAATGCGAAATACGCTACAGCGACCGCCGGTGGACGGTAACGCCCAAGCAGATAATATTTGTGCCCCCGGCCTGCGAACACGCGTACTCGGGAAACGGGTCCCTTATCGTGCTGAATATACCGGCGGAGATGATAAAATCCTCGGATATGCTTTTCTTTACGGAAAATCCCGTTATGAACGTGGACGAAAAGCTGGAGCTGCTTATCGCCCTTATAAAGCAGGAGATAGAGGACCGGTGCAACGCCGACTCGCTCAGATACCTTTTTTACTATCTCTACGATAAATTCGTGGAGCGGTATAAGCTGCCATCGCTCCAGTATATTCACGACAACTACGCGGGTGAGGTGAGCGTGGCCCAGCTTGCGGCCATTGAGAATTACAACGTCTCATACTATACCGACTGGTTTAAAAAGAAGGTGGGCTGTCTGCCAAGCGAGTATCTGAAGATGGTCAGAATCGACAGGGCAAAGGAAATACTGGCCACCACAAAGTACAAGATAACAGATATCGCCATGCAGGTGGGTTACTGCAACAGCTCGTCTTTTACCAGGGCCTTTAAGGCCTCCGAGGGCATATCCCCCCATCAGTACAGAAAGCTCGCCGCCGGGGGCGGCAAGTAAGCCTATAGCTTGCTGCACAACAAGACCTGAAAAACTGCACAATATGAATTTCGGCAATAAAGAGCTGAAAAATTAGTAATTGCAAGGGCTTGAAAATGCTTTAGTCCATGTTGCACATAAGGAAAAAATGTGCTATATTTTGCATTGCAGAGTATACGACCGCATTTTGGGAGGAAACCGCAGAGCTGCGTCAGCTCTGCGGTTATACTGCGAAAAGCAGATGGGAAAAGATTGGGGGGGTAGGAAAATGAGGATAGAGGAGCATCCGGTGCTTCAGTTTGACCGTGGGGAGAAAATAAAATTTTTCTATAACGGCCGGGAAATAGAGGCATATTCATCCGAGACAATAGCTGCGGCGCTCCACTCCGCCGGGGTCAGGTCCCTGGGCCACAGCCACGAGCTGGATAGGCCAAGGGGCCTTTTCTGTGCCATAGGCAACTGCTCGTCCTGCTTTATGACTGTTGACGGGGAGCCGAATGTGCGCATATGCGTGACGAAGGTTAAGCCCGGCATGCATGTTGAGGAGCAGCATGGAAGAGGGGTGGTAAAGCCGTGAAAAACGCAGAGGTACTTATCATAGGCGCGGGGCCGGCCGGCCTGTGCGCCGCCAAGGCGGCGTCCTCCATGGGGGCTAAGGTGCTGCTGTGCGAGAGATATGACGCCCCGGGCGGGCAGCTTGTAAAGCAGACCCATAAATTTTTCGGCTCAGAAAAGCAGTACGCCGGGGACAGGGGCTTCCAGATAGGAAAGCGCCTTGTGGCCGAGGCGGAGGCGGACCCCAACGTGGAGCTGTGGACCGATACCGCCATCCTCGGCATTTACGAGGACGGCGTCGTCACTGCGGAGCACGAGGGAAAGCACGTCAAGATAAAGCCGGAGCGGGTAATAATAGCCGCCGGCGCTGCGGAGAAATTCCTGGCCTTCCCGGGAAACGACCTGCCCGGTATCTATGGGGCCGGCGCCGTCCAGACCCTTATGAACGTCTACGGCGTAAAGCCCGCCGAGCGCGTGCTGATGGTGGGCGCCGGAAATATCGGCCTTATAGTGTCCTATCAGCTTATGCAGGCGGGGGTGCAGGTGGCCGCCGTCGTTGAGGGCGCGCCGAAAATCGGGGGCTACCTTGTGCACGCATCGAAGATACGCCGGGCCGGGGTGCCCATAAAGACGGGCTTCACGGTTTTGGAGGCCTACGGAAAGGACTGCGTCGAGGGCGCCGTCATATGCAGGCTGGACGAAAAATGGAACCCCGTGCCCGGCACGGAGGAGCGGATAGAGTGCGACGCCATATGCCTTGCGGTTGGGCTTACGCCCTTAAGCGAGCTTTGCTGGCAGGCGGGGTGCGATATGGCCTACATACCGGAGCTTTCCGGGCATGTGCCCCTTACGGACGAAAACACGCTCCGGACCAGCGTGGACTGGATTTACGCCGCAGGCGACGTTTCCGGCATAGAGGAGGCGTCCTCCGCAATGGTGGAGGGGCGTTTGGCGGGCTATGCCGCTGCGGCCGGCCTGGGACATAACGCGGAAGAGGCCCGGCGGCTGTGCGCCGGAGCCGCGGCGGAGCTTAAGGAGCTGCGCTCCGGGCCTATGGGCGGAAAGATACGCTCGGGGCTTCAGAAGGTCATAGCAAAGAGAGGGGGCGCTCAGTAATGCTTATAAGAGACGGTATACCTGAAAAAGAGGACATAATTGCGGTGACGCCTCCTGAGGAGCGCTTCGCCCTGGGGCCTGTGGCCATAGCCGAGTGCTATCAGGAGATACCCTGCAATCCCTGCACCACGGCCTGCGTGAAAAAGGCCATAAGGGTGGAGCCGGACATAAACAGCCGCCCAAAGGTGGATTTCTCCGTCTGCAATGGCTGCGGAGCCTGCCTGTTTAAATGTCCGGGCCTTGCCATATTTATAGTTGACAAGACCTACAGCGACACGGAGGCCCTTGTGAAGCTGCCCTTTGAGCTCCTGCCGGTGCCTGAGGCCGGGCAGTACGCCTGCGGCCTGGACAGGGCCGGGAACGAGGTCGGCTGGTTTAAGGTCGTAAAGGCCATATCCGGCGGGGAGACCAATATGACATGGCAGATAAGTCTTGCCGTGCCCAAGGAGCTTGCCATGGAGGTAAGGAATATCAGAGCGGGAGGCTGCAGGGATGAATGATATGGAAAACACCATTATCTGCCGCTGTGAGGACCTGACAAAGGCGCGGATTTTGGAATGTATAGAGGCCGGCTGCCGCACCATAGACGAGGTAAAGCGCATGACCAGAGCCGGTATGGGCCCCTGCCAGGGCCGCACCTGCCGCCTGCTCATAGCGCAGGAGCTTTCAAAATACTACGGCGTACCAATGGACGAGGTGCTTATGCCCACCTTCAGGCCGCCTGTGAAGCCGGTGAGCATGGGTATGCTGGCCGACGCCTGTGAGGAGGCCGGAGAATGAAAAAGAGCTGCGACGTTATAATTATCGGCGGCGGCATCATCGGCTGCGCCACCGCATTTGAGCTTGCAAAGCGGGGCATAACCGACGTGCTCCTTATAGAAAAGCGCTTCCTGGGGGCCGGGGCCACCGGTCGCTGCGGCGCCGGAATCCGCCAGCAGTGGGGCGCGGAGCTGAACGCCCGCATCGCCATGGAGAGCACCCACATTTTTGAAAACCTTGAGGAGTACACAGGCTATAAGGGCAACTGCGGGCTGCACCAGGGGGGATATCTGCTGGTGGCCTATACGGAGAAGGAATGGGAGCAGTTTAAGAAAAACCTGGAGGTGCAGCACCGGCTTGGCATCGACTCCCGGGCGGTATCAATAGAAGAGGCAAAGGAGATTGTGCCATACCTGAACACCGAGGGCGTCTACGGCGCGACCTTCTGCCAGAAGGACGGCCATGCCGACCCGTTTAAGTGCATCGAGGCATACGCCATGGGGGCAAAGCGCATGGGCGTGGATATCCAGACGTACACGGAGGTGACGGGACTTACCGTCTCCGGCGGAAAGATAACGGGCGTTGACACCACCGCCGGCCACGTGGCCTCCGGCACCGTTATAAACTGTGCCAACACAAGGGCACCGGAGCTTGCAAAGCTCGTGGGGGAGGACATCCCGGTTACGCCGGAGCGCCATCAGGCGCTGGTGACGGAGCCTGTGGCGCCCCTTATTGAGCCTATGGTCATGGCCTTTTCAAAAAATTATTATGTGCAGCAGACGCCCCACGGCAGCTTCGTTATGGGCATCGGCCCACAGGAGGCACCCAGCCACAACTTTAACTCCACATGGCAGTTTTTGGAGAAAAACTGCGCCGTCATGTGCGAGGCGCTGCCCATACTGAGAAAGCTCAAGGTGGTGCGCCAGTGGGCGGGACAGTACGATTTAAGTCCTGACAGAAATCCCGTCATCGACGAGGCTGCGGCCGCCTCCGGCTTCTGGAGCGTGTGCGGCTTCTCAGGCCACGGCTTTATGGTGGCGCCCAGAGTGTCGATGCTTGTGGCGAACAAAATCGCCGGTATGGACGACACAATGGATATATCTATGTTCAGCAAAAAGCGCTACGAGACAGGCGATTTACTTATAGAGCCCGCTGTGGTATAAT
>CAZBUH010000092.1:0-7741 GCA_964495095.1 uncultured Oscillospiraceae bacterium
TCCCCCTCCATCACCGCCCAGTGCTTCCGTGTGGCGGCCTCCGACGGGCATATGGCCGCGGTCTTTATGTCCTTCGAGAAAAAACCGTCCATTGAGGAGATAAAGGAGTGCTGGAAAAGCTTCTCCGGCCGGCCCCAGGAATTAAACCTCCCCACGGCCCCCAAACAGTTCCTCCACTATTTTGAGGAGGATAACCGTCCCCAGACAAGGCTGGACAGGAATCTGGAAAACGGCATGGCCGTCTCCATCGGCAGGCTCCGTCCCGACAGCCAGTACGACTATAAATTTGCCTGCCTCAGCCACAACACGCTGAGAGGCGCCGCCGGCGGCGCTGTGCTCCTTGCGGAGCTGCTCTGCGCAGAGGGCTATATCGACGCCAAAAACTGATAATTTTCTGGAGGTATTAATATGAAGGAACCTGTATTTACCGGCTCGTCCGTTGCCATCATCACCCCCTTTAAGGACGGGAAGGTAAACTACGAAAAGCTCGACGAGCTTATAGAGGCCCAGATAGCCGGCGGCACCGCCGCTATCACCATCTGCGGCACCACCGGAGAGAGCGCCACCCTCTCCCTTGAGGAGCACGCCGAAACGGTTGACCACTGCGTAAAAAAGGTCGCCGGCAGGATAAAGGTCATCGCCGGCTCCGGCAGCAACGACACCATGGCCGCCCTTATGCTCTCCCAGGAGGCGGAGCGTTCCGGCGCCGACGCCCTGCTCATTGTGACGCCCTACTATAACAAGGCAAGCCAGCGGGGCCTTTTAAAGCACTACACCTACATAGCCGACCGGGTCACAAAGCCCATCATTCTGTATAACGTCCCCAGCCGCACCGGCGTCAGCTTCACTGTAGACACCTACAAGGAGCTTGCAAAGCACCCCAACATAAACGGCATCAAGGAGGCCAGCGGCAATTTCGGGCTTCTCTCCTCCACCATCGTCGAGTGCGGCGACGAGCTGAACATCTGGAGCGGCAACGATAACGAGGTCGTCCCCATGATGTCCCTGGGCGCAAAGGGCGTTATTTCCGTGGCGGCGAACATCGTCCCGGAGCTTATGGCGAAAATGACGCACTGCTGCCTCAACGGCGATTTCGAAACAGGCTCCAAGCTTCAGCTCCAATACCTGGAGCTTATAAACAGGCTCTTTATCGAGGTAAACCCCATACCGATAAAGACCGCTATGAATCTCATGGGCATGGACGTGGGCGAGCTCCGTATGCCCCTCTGCGACATGGCCCCGGAAAATCTTGAAAAGCTCAAGGCCGCAATGCTGAAGGCGGGACTCAAACTAAAGTAAAAGGAACGGTTTTCCATGCTGAAGATAATAATTTCCGGCTGCAACGGCCATATGGGCCAGGCGGTGACGCGCATGTGCTCAGAGGACGCCGGTATAGAGATAGCCGCCGGTTTTGACCTGAACACCGCCAAAATGTCCTCCTATCCCGTCTACGCCGACCCAATGGAATTCGGCGGCACGGCGGACGTTATAATAGATTTTTCAAATCCCGCGTCCCTGGACGGGCTTCTGGCCTACTGCATCAGGAAAAACACCCCGGCGGTGCTCTGCACCACCGGCTACAGCCCGGAGCAGCTCCGGAAAATAAAGGACGCCTCGGAAAAGGTGCCCATATTCAAATCGGCCAACATGTCTGTGGGCATAAACCTTATCGCAGACCTTCTTAAAAAGGCCGCCTCCGTCCTTGGGGCGGACTATGACGTGGAGATTGTCGAAAAGCACCACCGCCGAAAAGTGGACGCCCCCAGCGGAACCGCGCTTATGCTGGCCGACGCGGTGGCCTCCGCCCTCCCCTATGACGCGGAATACACCTACGAGCGCCAGAGCCGCCGCCGGCCCAGAGGCGCGGCTGAAATAGGCATCTCGGCTGTCCGCGGCGGAACCATCGTCGGGGAGCATGAGGTCATATTCGCTGGCCCTGACGAGGTAATAGAAATAAAGCACACGGCATATTCCCGTGAGGTGTTCGCCAACGGGGCCATACGCGCCGCGAAGTATATCGCCTCCGTAACCGCCCCCGGCATTTACGATATGAGCGACGCCCTGAAGGACAGCTTAGGCTAAAGCAATGCCGTTGGGGCTTTTGTTCCCGCAGTTTTCTCGTCAATTCAAAGCATACGTACGTAAATATTTCTGTGCATACCCGTGCGGGAAAAAGGCCGATGCAGAATGAAAAATTCTGCATCGGTTTTTTACATATTTTTTACCGCTGAGGTGCATGGAATAAATCTACTGATATAGAATTAAAAGCATAGCATTATTACTTTTGATTTAATTTAATGTTGAAAATATTGCATCAAGATATTAAAATCACCAAAAAAAGCACCTGCGGTCATTGACTTTTTACACTTTGCGAGTATAATAATATTTATGGCAATACATTTGCTTTTACTTGATAGGAGGAAAATCAATGAAAAAAGTTATTGCAATTCTTTTAACGCTTGCCCTGTTAATGGGTCTTGCAGCCTGCGGCAGCTCATCCAGCGATCCTACACAGGCCCCTGACAGCGACAGCTCCGCCGGCGATGCCACCGAATCCCCAGAATCCAATGATTCCGGCGCTGAGATAGCGCTTGTCTGCGCGGCCGGCAGCGGCGGCATAAATGACCGCGGCTTCTTCCAGAGCACATGGGCCGGCATTGAGGAGTTCTGTAAAGAGTACAACCATACATATGCCTACTATGAGACAAGTGAAAACACCATAGACGCTCTGTATGAAACTATCGACCTCGCGAAGATGAACGGCGCTGAGGTCATATGCACCTCCGGCGGCAACTTCATCGGCATGATGGAGGATGTCTTTGCCAACTATCCCGATCTCTATTTCGTATGCAACGAAATAAGCTTCACCACTCCGGGCGAAAATGCCGTTGACTATCTCTTTGAGGCCCAGCAGGCCGGTTTCCTTGCCGGCGTTGCCGCTGTCTATGAGGGTTATACTGATATCGGAATTATGTGCGGCATGCAGATCCGTCCCAACCATCTGGCTGGCTTCGGATTTGTCCAGGGCGTCAACTATGCCGCCCACGAGCTTGGCATAGACGGCATCACCGTTAAGTACTGGTATACAAACTCCTTCGATCCCAGCGCCGACATCCAGGCTTATGCCGCCGGCTGGTATCAGGACGGCACTCAGATGATCGCTGCTTTCTGCGGCGGCGCTGCTCCTTCGATTTGGGCCGCTGCCGAGGCCAACAACGGCCTGTGCATGGGCTGCGATATCGACCAGTATTATGAGTCTGACGTTATCATCACCTCTTTCCTGAAAAATGTTAACGCTTCCACTATTACCGGCCTTGAGGCTTGGGAAAAGGGCGAGTTCCCCGGCGGCCAGATTATCAACTTCGGCGTTGCCGAGGGCGGCGTTGGTCTTGCTCTCGAGCACTCCAAGATGAAGAACTTCGACGAAGCCACATATCAGAAGTATGTCGATATGCTGATAAATGACACCGATGGTGTGAACAGCAGCCTTATCGATCCTGATGAGGACGACGCTCAGACCGTTCCTGCTTTCTGGGAGCTGGTGCCTGAACATTACATCGATCTTCAGTATTTCGAGTAATCTCTTCTCAGGAAAAGCCTAATAAAAAATTTAGTGCGCAGCCGCAGCAAGCCATGAGCTGTAGCTGCGCACTAACTATATGGGGGTCATTATGAGCGAAAATGTAATCGAAATGCTTAATATCACAAAAATATTCCCCGGCATTGTCGCTAATGATAATGTTACGCTCCAGGTAAGACGGGGTGAAATCCATGCCCTGCTCGGCGAAAATGGCGCAGGGAAATCTACGCTGATGAGTATCCTGTTCGGCATGTATCAGCCAGACGGCGGCCAAATCCTTATCAACGGCAAACCTGTAAATATCAAGGACCCAAACGAGGCCACCGCCCACCATATAGGCATGGTACACCAGCATTTCAAGCTGGTACATAACTTTACCGCTCTTGAAAACATAGTCCTGGGCGTTGAGCCTGTCAAGCGCGGAATGCTCAATTTGGACGAGGCCAGGTCAAAGCTTCAGGAGCTTATGGAGCACTACGGCCTGAAGGTAGATTTTGACCGGCAGATAAGCGATATGACTGTCGGCATGCAGCAGCGCGTGGAGATATTGAAAATGCTCTACCGCGACAACGATATCCTTATTTTCGACGAGCCTACGGCAGTCCTTATGCCCCAGGAAATCGACGACCTCATGCAGATAATGCGCAACCTTGTAAAAGAGGGCAAATCCATTATCTTCATATCCCATAAGCTTGCGGAGATAACGGCTGTAGCGGACCGATGCACAGTCCTCTGGCACGGGAAATGCGTGGGCACTGTAAACATTTCCGATCCCGGCGTCACAAAGGAAATGCTCTCCGAAATGATGGTCGGCCGGAAGGTCACATTAGTACCCGATAAGCCCGCGCAGAAGCTGGGCGACGTTATAATGCAGGTAAAAGACCTCTGCGTCAGGGACAAAAAAACCGGTAAGCTCTCTGTAAATCATGCTAGCTTTGAGGTGCGCCAAGGTGAAATCGTCTGCATCGCGGGCATTGACGGCAACGGCCAAAGTGAACTCGCCTATGCCATCACGGGCCTTATGGACACAGACGGCGGCAGCATAATACTGGATAATGAAGATGTCACAAAAAAGGATATCCGCTACAGAAGCGTCCACGGCATAGCTCACATACCGGAGGATCGGCAGAAGCACGGTCTTGTTCTTGATTACACCATGCAGGAAAACTGTATTTTAAAATGCTATTTTTCACCCGGCTTCCAAAAATTTGGTTTTATAAATCACAAGGCGGCAAAAGCCTACACGGAAAAGCTCATAGAAAAGTTTGACATCCGCAGCGGCCAAGGGGCCTCAACAATAGTGCGCAGCATGTCCGGCGGTAACCAGCAGAAGGTCATAGTGGCCCGTGAAATCGACAGCCAGCCCCGGCTTCTAGTGGCAGTGCAGCCCACCCGCGGCCTTGATGTCGGCGCTATCGAATATATCCATAATCAGCTTATGGAGCTTCGCAATACAGGTCACGCAATACTGCTTATCTCCCTGGAGATGGACGAGGTGCTCAGCATATCTGACCGCATACTTGTTATGTATAACGGAGAGCTTGTCTGCAATCTGGATGCGAAAAACGTGACTGCAAAAGAACTGGGCCAGTATATGGCCGGTATAAAAAAGGAGGACGCATAATGAAACGGAACAAAGTAATTACCCGTATCTCCTCCTCCCCGCTGACAGAAAGTCTGGTCTCCTCCCTGATGTCAATCATCATGGGACTTCTCATTGGGCTTATCATTCTGCTCATATGCAACGCCAAAACAGCTTTTCCGGCTATTGGCACCATTGCGACCGGCGGTTTTGGCCTCTCAGGCTTTGAAAAAACCATGGGGCGCATTTGCTATTACGCAGTGCCGCTTATAATGTGCGGTCTCTCCGTAGGCTTTGCCTTTAAAACCGGCACCTTTAATATCGGCGCCTCCGGACAATATGTCGCCGGGGCGTTTACGGCAATACTTGTGACGCACCTTATTGGCCAGTATACCCACGGGGCCACCTGGATAATAGCCGTCATAGCAGGCGGAGCCGCCGGAGGGCTTATAGCCATGATCCCGGGCCTTCTATCCGCCTTCCGGAACGTGAATATCATAATTTCCGGACTGATGATGAACTTTATCGCCACCTATGGCGTAAGCTTCATGATAAAGAAGATCGACCTTATATACTCCCCGGATAAAAGCGCTTCAAAATCCATCCCCACCGACCTGGTGCTGCCAAAGGCCGGTCTTGATAAGCTTTTCCCGGTCGGCGGCTCCGGCTCTTCCGGCGCCAATATCGGCATACTCATTGCTATCGGTTTCGGCATTCTTATATGGATAATTTTAAAGCACACCACCTTTGGCTTTGAGCTTCGCACCTGCGGCGCAAACCGTTACGCGGCCCAAAATGCCGGTATAAAAGAGAAAAAGTCCATAGTGATTTCCATGTTTATCGCAGGTGCGCTGGCAGGAATGGGCGGCGGGCTTGTGTACCTCTCCAGCGGCGGCATAAACCTCGGCATTACAGACTCCGTAAACGGTACAGGCTTCTACGGTATAGCGGTCGCTCTGCTGGGGCAGCTCAATCCCATAGGCATAGTGGCCTCCGGGCTGCTTATCTCATATTTCCAGGTAGGCGGCAGCAGCCTCCAGATATACGGCTTTTCCGCAGAGCTTATAGACGTTATCGTTGCGGCAATAATATTCTGCTGCGCCTTTGCGCAGCGCTTCGGCAGCATTCTACGCAGCAGACACATCCACAGCAAATCTGAGGAATCATCCTCCGGAGCCGCCCCCTCTCCTGAAGCGTCCCCGGAACAGGATACGGCAAAAACAGAATAAGGAGGGACTGTAATGGGAATTTTTATTTTCTTTGTTCAACAGGTATTGCTGTTCGCAACTCCTCTTATAGTCGCCGGCATCGGCGGCATGTTTTGTGAGCGAGGCGGCATTATCAATATCGGCGTCGAGGGTATGATGATAGTCGGCGCATTTGCAGGCTGCATGTTCCTCCATTTTGCCCCGGCCTCCATGCCCGGCCAACTCCAGCTTATCCTGGCCCTGATAATCGCAGGCGCAGCCGGAATAATCTTCGCGCTGCTCCATGCGCTGGCGTCTATCAATTTCAGCGCAAATCAGGCCATAAGCGGCATTGCGCTGAATATTGCGGCCCCGGCCATCGCAATTTTTGCGGCCCGGCTTATAATCGGCCGCCAGCAGATCAGCTTCAGCAACATCTTCCGCATCGAGGAAGTGCCTCTTCTCAGCAAAATACCTGTTGTGGGTGACATATTCTTTAAGAATGTATACATCTCTTTCTATATCGCCATTGCCGTTGCGATAATCGGCGGTATACTGATAAACAGGACGCGCTACGGCCTCCGGCTGAAGGCCTGCGGCGAATATCCCCAGGCAGCGGATTCTGTAGGCATAAACGTAGCAAAAATGCGCTATTCCGGCGTTATAATCTGCGGATTTTTGGCAGGCATGGCCGGTGTTATGCTGATAGTCCCCACCGCCACAGAGTTTAACGCAACCGTCGCCGGCTACGGCTTCCTCGCTGTATCCGTGCTTATATTCGGCCAGTGGAAGCCCGGCAAAATCGTATTTGCGGCGTTTTTCTTCGGCACTATGAAGACACTGTCCGCAGTCTACGCCTCGCTGCCGTTTTTCTCCGGCCTCAACATTGACGCGTTTATCTACCGTATGATCCCCTTTGTGGTGACGCTCATAGTTCTGGCCATATCCTCCAAGGGCGCCCAGGGTCCCGCCGCTGCCGGCGAACCCTATGATAAGAGCGCAAGATAACAGGCCCCGATCCGTTAAAATCTTTAAAACGCGGCGGGCAGCCCGGTTTGAGCTGCCCGCCGCGTTTTTTCGGCCTTACCGAGCTGTTGAAGCACCCGTCCGGTGTGCTATGATCTATTTATGCTGCAGGCTCCGAAGGGCGCTTATGGATCTGCTAGTCTCAGAGCGGACAGCGGCTGGGTACCCAGAAGCTCTCGACGCTTTTGTGTTCCCTTGCCATTCCAACAATGCTCTCCCAACCGGTAAACCGGCTGACCGCACAAGAATCAAAAAGCCACCTGTTCCGGGGGCCCAGCCTTTCCGGAACGGGTGGCTTTAATTATGTAAATATCAGTCGTATATCTCGTAAATTGCCGCGGCGCCGTGCCCTATGGCGGCGCACAT
>CAZBUH010000093.1:0-7703 GCA_964495095.1 uncultured Oscillospiraceae bacterium
ATCAAAATATGATCAAGAGCGTAGAAATAGGGGCGATTGTATGGTAAAATAATAAGGACTCTTGCCTAAAAGGAGCGAAAAAATGAAAGGTGCGATTTTTAGACTGACGGCGGCGCTGGCGGCTGTATTGACGCTGCTTTCGGGATGCACGGGAGGCGCGGAGCCCGATCCGACGCCCACACTGGAGACAATACATATATATGGCTCATACATTCCTGTTATGAAGGAAGTGCCCAAATGCAAGTACGCCGCCGACTGCTTCAGCAATGCGGACGGGTTTATGGAGTATTCCGACGGGGAAATACACTCTGAGGCCGTGATAGACGTGTCGGAATTTCAGGGCGAGATAGACTGGAACGCCGTGGCGGAATCGGGGATAAAAATGGCCGTCATACGGGTGGGCTACCGTGGCTACAGCGCCGGAGGCATATACGAGGACGCCATGTTTCGCAAAAACGCCGAGGAGGCGAAAAAAGCCGGACTCCAGGTGGGCGCGTACTTTTTCTCCCAGGCGGTAACGCCGGAGGAGGCGGAGGAGGAGGCGGACTTCCTTATCGATGCCGTTTCGGGCCTTGATATAACAGGTCCCGCGGTATTTGACTGGGAAGCCATAACCGAAGAGGACAGCCGCACTGCCGCAATTACGGGGGAGACAGTCACCGAGAGCGCCGTAAAATTCTGCTCCAGGCTCGCAGACGCAGGGCTTGACCCCTGGGTTTACATGGGCCGGGAGGCGGGCTACCTGCTCTACGATTTGTCGAGGCTTACGGAATATAAGCTGTGGTTTGCACAGTACGGCGGCACGCCGGATTTTTACTACAATTTTCACATGTGGCAGTACACCGATTCCGGCTCCGTGCCGGGGATACAGGGCGGCGTGGACCTCAACATGCTGTTTGTCCGGGATATCCCGCCGGAGGCGGCAGCACAGTAAACAATATTTACTCAATACAGGACGGACGTAAAAACCGCTGCAAAAGCTGATTTTGCAGCGGTTTTGCGCTTTATGTTACAGTGGACGGATTGTATGAGACAAAAGTTAATATTTGGTTAATATTACTCATGTAAATTTTAGTCAACATCTTCCACGATTTCCTCCGGAGGGACTTCCAGTTTTTCCGGATGGCGCATGTAGTCTTTCATAATCTTGAAGGACTGGGCATAATAAAATCCATCACATATTCTCTCGTCCAGGACTGCGGTGTAGTCTATGTATTTTTTCGTGACAACGCTGCCGTCGTCGGCGATTTCATTTACCTTCCTCTTTGCGCCGAAGGTGATGAAAATCGGCAGATTCCCAAAATTATAGAGATGATGGTAGATGGGCGGGATGCCGAGAGAGCCCAGATCGCTTATGAAAAGCGAGCCGTGGAATGGGCTGGCCTTGAGTATCGCCTTCGGCATGATGCCGAAATAGTCCAGTGTGTTCATGAGCGCCACAAAAGCCTTTAAAAGCAGCGCCGGCAGATGCGTGAGCAGCTTCGCTGTTTTGTCGGTGTCGTTCTCCTCCATGGCCTTTATTTTTGTAACCTCCGTATTTATGTCGGAGTAAATGTCCAGAATGGTCGCCGATGGGTCGCAGTTCAGCATTATGGAACTCTCAGCGGCGGAGCTGGACAGGGAATGCTTTACGGTCATGGTCATCTCGATGCCGTTTCTTGCGTAAATGCGCTGGCCCGAGATAAACCGGTTGAGTCCGGGCCGCTGGCTGACGGTGCGGACATACGCCGCGAGAAAAACATGGAGCATACCCATGCCCTTGTAGCCTTGGGCCCTTTTTCCACGGAGGTATTTGTCTATCTCCGTGACCTCGATGCTGTCTGTGAAGAAATTGGAGGCGTCCCCTCTGGTCTTCATTATAAAAGGTGTTATCTGGTAGTATGAGGCGAGGGAGCGTATCCTGCGCCCGTAGCTCCTGTCGCCGAAACGGTATCTGCGTTTTTTCTGTTCCATCAGTTACTTCCTCTCCTGTTTATTTCCCTTTTCGACAATATTGTATACTATTTTTGATATTTATTCAATGCTTTTGAATGGCAGATATGGCCTCTTGACTATTAAAGTGACAAAAATGCAAGCAAAAGACATTGCACTTGCACAAAAAGTGCGCTGTCTGCCAAAAAAAGCTTGATTTGTCGCAAAAATAAGGCTATAGTATAATTGTTGCTGCATATGAGGATTCATTTTTGAATTTGAGAATAAAAAAGAAATCATAAAAGTGAGGTGTGAAGCATGTCGCTTGAAGCCATAAAGGATATAAGCGCCGCCGAGGACGAATCCAGGATAGCGGTGGCGGAGGCCGGCCAGAACGCGAAAAAAGCGGCGGCCGAGGCTGAAAAAGCGGGCCAGGCCGCTGTGGAGGCGGCGAAAGAGCGGGCCAGGGAGGAGATAGGCAATCTCATGAAGGCTGCGGAGGCCAAGGCCGCGGAAAACGCGGAGGAGCTTGAAATCAGCGTGTCGAATAAAATAGCGGCCATGAAGGCGAAGGCCGACGCCAGGATGTCCGACGCCGCCGGCATGATAGTTGGAAGGATAGTGGGAAGCTGATGGCTATCGCAAAAATGGAGCGCCTGCGGCTTATAGGTCTTGTGGAACAGCGTGACGAGCTGCTGAACCGGCTTATGAAGCACGGCTGCCTGGAGCTTACGGAGGTGACGGGCATAGACAGCCCGGAGTACGCCGCTGTTTTGAAGCGGGACGGCACGGACCTTCAGGAGTTCAGAGACAGGAACGCGGCGCTGAATTCTGCCCTTAATATACTGCGGGAGTATGCTCCCGAGAAAAAGGGGCTTTTTATAAAGCGCCGGGACGTGTCGGCGGAGGAATTTTTCTCCTCCGGGCTTTGGCGGGACGCAAACGAGGCCGCGGGAAAAATAAACGAGGCCAGAGCGAAGATAGAGAGGCTCAAAGTCGAGGAGAGCAGCCTCCGGTCCGACGTGCTGGCGTATATGCCGTGGGAAAATACGGAGCTGCCCCTGGATTTTCCCGGCACCAGGGACGCGGCGGTGGTTTTCGGCTCCGTGCCGGCCTCCTCGTCTATGGAGGAGCTGGAAAAGAGCCTCAGCGAGACGGTGCCGGAATCGCAGTTGTACAGCGTGGGGCAGGATAAGGAGCAGAGCCGCTTCGTACTCATATATTTAAGGAGCCGGGCCGAGAAAATAAACGGCGTCCTCCGGGACTTCGGTTTTTCGGCGGCCCAGTTCAGGGAGAGCGGCGGAACGGCCCTGGAGCTTAAAAATAAGGCCCTGGAGCGCATTGCCCAGATAGAGAGCAGGGCGGAGGAGTACGGAAAAGAGATAGCCGGTCTGGCCTGCCGCCGCAGGGATATAGAGCTGTGTATCGACAGATGCACCCAGGAAATAGCCCGGGAGACGGCGAAGGAGCATATCCTTGTCTCAGGCTCGGTGTTCGCCATGGAGGGCTGGATAGACGCCGACAGGAAAAAGGAGGCGGAGGCCGAGATATCGGATTTGACCTGCGCCTGGGAGTTTTCACAGCCGGAGGAGTGGGACAGGGTGCCCACGCTCCTTAAAAACCCAAAGTGGATGGACCCGATAAACGTGGTGACTGAGATGTACTCCCTCCCCGCCTACGGGACCATCGACCCAAATCCGCTGATATTTTTTACCTATGTATTCTTCTTTGGATTTATGTTCGCCGACGTGGCCTACGGGCTTATAATTTTTGCGCTGTCGGCCCTTATCGTTAAGATATATGACCCCAAGGGCACTATAGGCAGGCTTTTCCGTCTGGGCAGGTACCTGGGAATAAGCACGGCCATATGCGGGATCTTTGTAGGCGGCTTTTTCGGAGACGTTATAACGACCGTCAATAACGCCTATCTTGGCGGCGGGGCGCTGCCCGGATGGCTTCAGGCTTTCTGCGACGGGCTTCTGGTAAACCCGATGCGGGACCCTCTTACGGTGCTTGTGCTGTCAGTCGCTATCGGCGCCTGTCACCTTATTTACGGCCAGTGCGTGCACATATATATGGGCTTCAGGGACGGCCATCCTGTGGATTATCTGTTGGACGTTCTCCCCTGGTGGCTCACCTTTGCAGGGATAGCTGCTTTGGCCCTGGCGGGGTCGCCGGTGGTGCTTATTCTCGGCATCGTCTCCCTTGTGTGCACCCAGGGGCGGCACAAAAAGGGTGTTATAGGCAAGCTGACGGGCGGCATAACGTCCCTTTACGATATAACCTCGTGGCTGTCGGATATCCTGTCCTACTGCCGCCTGATGGCCCTTATGCTGGCCACCTCGGTCATAGCAAGCGTTGCAAATACGCTGGCCACCCTGATGCAGCCGCCGGCGGGGATAATACTTTTTGTCATAGTTTTCTGCATATTCCACGTCATAAATATCGGCATAAACCTTATAGGCACCTTCGTCCACGCGGCGAGGCTCCACTATCTGGAATTTTTCAATAAATTCTACACTTCCGGCGGCATCCCTTTCCGGCCGCTGGCCTATAATACAAAATATGTAAATATCATCGAGGAGGAAAAATAAAATGGATTTTTCAACATGCGGCGCGTACATTGGCCTTCTGGGCGCCTCCCTGGCTGTGGCGCTTTCCTGCATCGGCTCCGGCCGCGGCGTCGGTATGGCCGGCGAGACGGCAAACGGGGTCCTGTCTGAGGACCCGGGAAAGTTCGGCTCCTGCCTTATCCTTCAGCTTCTTCCGGGCACACAGGGACTTTACGGGCTTGTTATCTGGTTTTACGCTGCATTGCAGCTTGGCCTTTTCGGCGGCGAGCTGGTGACGCTCACCTTCGCCCAGGGCCTTGCGTATTTCGGGGCGTGCCTTCCCATGATGATCGGCGGATATGTGACCGCCAAGGCCCAGGGGCGCTGCGCCGCCTCCAGCATCATGCTTGTGGGCAAGCGCCGCGAGGAGATGTCCAAGGGCATCGTGCTCACTATAATGGTGGAGTTTTACGCCATACTGTGCCTGCTCGCTTCCTTCCTTATGCTGGCCCTTCTGTAAGAGGCTGAAAGGATAGCTTATATGAATGGTATCGAAAAGATCACTGGGCATATAGAGGCCGAGACAAAGGCCCAGGTGGAGAAAATAGAGGCGGAGTCCCGGGAAAAGTGCGAGAGCATAAAAAAGGACTATGAGGCCAGGGCCCAGGAGGAATACTGGAAAATATTCAAGGCCGGCGCCGGGGCCGCGGAGCTTCAGGTAGAGCGCCTGGGGAACGCCGCTAAGCTGGAGGCCAGGAAAAAGCTTCTGGCCGCAAAGCAGGAGGAAGTGGCCGCCGCCTTCAGCCTGGCGGAAAAGCGCCTTATGGAGCTTCCCGACGGGGAGTATACGGCGCTTTTGGCGTCCCTTGCGGCGGACGCGGCCTCCACGGGCCGGGAAAAGCTCATAATGTCGGTTGCCGACCGGGCCCGCTGCGGCAAGGCCGTCTGCATAAAGGCAAACTCCCTGCTTGAAGAGCGGGGAATTGAGGGCGGCCTCACTCTCTCCGAGGAAACCGCCGGAATCTGCGGCGGCGTTATAGTGAGCGACGGGATGATAGAGGTAAATTGCAGCTTCGAGGCTATTATGAGCCAGAAGAAAAAGGAGCTTGACCGCCAGGTGGCAAATATGCTTTTTGATGAATAACGGAGGGCCGGCCTTTGGAAAAGAAGATAAAGGATACAGATTATCTCTACCTCACCGCCTATATCCGCACAAAGGAAGTGAGCCTTTTAAACCGCAGCCAGATACAGCGTATGCTGGACGCGGGCAGCCCTGAGGAGGCCGCAAGGGTGCTTGAGGAGTGCGGCTATGGGGATATGGCGGATTTTACGATGGCGGAGCTTGAAAAAAAGCTGTCCGACAGGCGTGCGGCCATGATGAAGGACCTTGCGTCCGTCGCCCCGGATAAGGACATAGTGGATGTTTTCAGGATAAAATATGACTACCACAACGCCAAGGTCATAATAAAAGCCGAGGCTGTGAATACGGAGGCGGGATATCTTCTGTCGGAGGCCGGACGGATACCGCCGGAAGTCCTGGCGGAGAGCTATTACCAGGGGGCCTGGTCCTCCATACCGGATATTTTGGCGGCCGCCATGATGGAGGCCAAGGAGGTCCTTGCCAGGACGGGAGACCCGCAGCTTTCGGATTTCGTGCTGGATACGGCGTACTATAAGGAATTTGCGGAGCTCGCCAGGGACACCGGCAGCAGCTTTTTTGAGGGATATGTGCGCCTCAGTATCGACAGCGCCAACCTGCGTACCGCCGTCCGGGCGCTGCGCATGGGCAAAAGGCCGGAATATCTCGGCCAGGTGCTGGTGCCCGGCGGGAACGTCCGGCGGGAGACCCTTATAAACGCCGCAGCGGACGGGAAACCTGCGCCGCTGTTTTCCGGCGTACTGAAGCCCGCGGCGGAGGAGGCCGAAAACGTCCTGAACGGCGCCGGGCTTACAAAATTTGAAAAAATGTGCGACGACGCACTGACGGAGTACCTGTCCGGGGCCAAATACGAGAGCTTCGGTGAAAAGCCGCTTATATCCTATATCTGCGCCGTGGAGACGGAGATAAGCATAGTCCGTATAATTTTAAACGGCAAAAAGGCCGGACTTGACCCGGAGGTAATAAGAGAAAGGCTGCGTGAGACTTATGTCTAAAATCGCCATAATGGGGGAGCGGGACAGCATTACGGGCTTTGCGGCCCTGGGCCTTACCGTCTGTCCTGTGGAAAGCGCCCAGGAGGCCAAAAGGACGCTCCGGGAGCTGGCGAAGGAGGAGAGCGACTGCTCTATAGTGTATGTGACGGAGCAGTGCGCCGCCGGAATCATGGGCGAGATAGAGCGGTATAAAAACCGGGTCTCCCCGGCTGTGATACTTGTACCCGGACGGGACGGCGCTCTCGGCTACGGGAAAAAGGCCATGAGCGACGCCATTGAAAAGGCCATCGGCTCGGATATTATTTAAGTAAGAAAGAGGGTTTTTATATGAGCGGCAGAATCGTCAAGGTTTCCGGACCGCTGGTAGTGGCCGAGGGGCTTGCGGACGCCTCCATGTCCGACGTGGTCCGGGTAGGCGAGCAGCGGCTTATCGGTGAAGTGCTGACGATGACGGGGGATTCCGCGTCAATTCAGGTATATGAGGAGACCAGCGGCCTCGGCCCCGGTGCGGCGGTGGAAACCACAGGCTCGCCGCTTTCGGTGGAGCTGGGGCCGGGTCTCCTTGAGAATATTTACGACGGCATCCAGCGGCCCCTGGAGGAGATAAGGGCCATATCCGGCTCCACGATCGCCAGAGGCGTGGAGGTGCCGGCGTTAAACCGTGAAAAGCTGTGGGGATTCGTACCCGCCGTCTCCGTTGGAGACAAGGTGACCGACGGGGATATTATAGGCACAGTGCAGGAGACGACGGCTGTACTCCATAAAATAATGGTGCCCATGGGCGTTTCCGGTACGATAGAGAAAATTGAGGGCGGCGAATACACAGTCACCGACACGGTGGCGGTGGTAAAGCTCGATAAGGGCGGCACAAAGGAGCTCACCCTTATGCAGAAGTGGCCTGTGCGCGTAGGACGCCCCTACAGGCAGAAATTTACCCCCTCCGCGCCCCTCTGCTCGGGGCAGCGGGTAATAGATACGATGTTCCCCCTTGCAAAGGGCGGCACCGCGGCGGTGCCGGGGCCTTTTGGCTCGGGAAAGACCGTTGTGCAGCACGCTCTTGCAAAGTGGTCAGATGTGGACGTGGTA
>CAZBUH010000094.1:0-7574 GCA_964495095.1 uncultured Oscillospiraceae bacterium
TCGAAGGTGCCGCCGCCCAGGTCGTAGACCATTATCTTCTGATCCTCTTCCTTATCCGCGCCGTAGGCAAGGGCCGCAGCGGTAGGCTCGTTTATGATGCGCTTAACGTCAAGACCCGCAATTTTGCCGGCGTCCTTTGTGGCCTGACGCTGGGAATCGGTGAAATAGGCCGGAACGGTGATGACAGCCTCTGTCACCCTGGTGCCCAGATAGGCCTCTGCATCGGATTTGAGCTTCTGGAGTATCATTGCGGATATTTCCTGCGGGGTATAGGATTTGCTGTCTATGTTCACCTTGTAGCTGCTGCCCATTTCGCGCTTAATGGAAGATATGGTGTGGTCTGGATTTGTGATGGCCTGGCGCTTTGCCACCTGGCCCACCATGCGCTCACCGTCTTTGGAGAAGGCCACCACAGAAGGCGTGGTGCGGTTGCCCTCGGCATTCGTTATAACAACAGGCTCGCCACCCTCAATAACGGCTACGCAGGAATTTGTAGTACCAAGATCTATACCAATGATTTTTCCCATGATAAATTTCCTCCTAATATATGATAATGAAATTGTGTTTGAATTTACTTAATTTGCAACTTTGACCATTGAAAACCTTATCACCTTGTCGCCGAGCATAAAGCCTTTTTCAAATTCTTCGACTATTATGCCGTCGCCGTAGCTCTCGTCCTCAATGTGCATAACGGCGTTGTGCTTTGCCGGGTCGAATATCTCGCCCTCCGCCGGTATCTCCGCCACCCCGAGTGCGTCAAGAACGCCCTTGAGCTGGGTCATTGTCATTTCGACGCCCTTTTTAAAGGATTCGTCTTTGCATTCGGCTTTGAGCGCACGGGAGAGGTTATCGTAAACCGGAAGGAATTTTTTTACCGTGTCGGCCTTAACGTCGGAGTAAACGGCCTCGCGCTCCTTCTGGCTGCGCTTGCGGTAGTTGTCGTACTCGGCGGCAAGCCGCAGGTACTTTTCCTGTTCGGCGGCAAGCTCCTTTTTGGTCTCCTCCGCCGTATCCGGATTCGCCGCTTCTCCGGCCTTTTCCGGCTCTGCCTTTTCTTCCTCTGTCACAGATTCGTTTATCTCATTTTCTGCCTCTTTATTTTCCTGTTCGGGCGTTTGCTCTGTGTTCTTCTTCGCCAAATCTGTTCATCTCCTTTAAACAGCGGACCTGGGTCCGCACCGTATCTGTACTGTATTTCAGGATCCGTCGCCTTTTCCCAGCGCTTTTATAATATCGCTCTGCATCTGGGGAGTTACGCTGCCTCCCGCTGAAAGAAGCCCGCTTAGACCCTGTGCAATAAAGCTCAGCTTGGCGGCTATCTTTGCGTAGTCCATCCTCGTGGGGCCTACTACGCCCACAAGGCCCTTCATATTGTCCCCGGCGTCGTAGCTCGCTACGATAACGCTGGAATCCTTAAGCTCCTCGGCCACGTTTTCGGGGCCTATCATTATCTTCACGTCCGAGCCGCTGTCCGGCATGGGAAGGGAGGCAAGTTTCCTGTCGTCTGAGAGGTAGGTTATAAGCTTCTGGGCCTTGTCTATATCCCTGTACTCCGGCTGCTCCAGGATGTGAGATGCGCCGGACAGGTACGCCGACTGGTTTTTCTCCTCCGCAAGGGTGTCTATGGCAAAGCCCGCAATAAGGGCCACAAGGCCCATTGTGTCGTTGGCGGCACGCTCTGCGGAGGATATGAGATGCGGCGTCATCTTGTCGTCGGTGATATCGGTAAAGCTGCCGTTAAACTGGGTGGAGAGCTTCTGGAGCGCCTGTGCGTCTACCGGGAAGGTCACCCGCATAAGCTTATTTTTTACCGTTTTGTTGGAAAGCATTATAACTACGATAAAAGAATTGGCGTCCACCTGGATAATGTCAAACCGGGAGATCGTGACGGCCCCGGAAACGGTGGAAAGCGCGTAGGTGGGGTAGTTTGTAAGCTCGGAAATAAGCTTGCCCGCCTGATCCACGGCCTTGTCAATCTGCCGGAGCTTAAGGAACATCTGCTTATTTATCTCCTCGGACTCCTCGACGGTAAGCTTGTGCTGCAGCATAAGCTCGTTTACATAGAGCCTGTAGCCCTTGGCCGAGGGGACGCGCCCGGCTGAGGTGTGGGGCTGTTCAAGATAGCCCATGCTCTCGAGATCGGCCATCTCGTTCCTGATTGTGGCGGGGGATATGCCCAGCCCCGCCCTTTCGGCGATGGCCTTGGAGCCTACAGGCTCCGCCGTCTCAATATAGCTCTCTATAACGGTCCTGAGTATCTGCTTTTTCCTCTCGGAAAGCTCCAATCTGCTCACCCCTCTGATTTTATCGGGATTAGCACTCTCGCCTTTTGAGTGCTAATCATAATTTAGCACGACGTGTAATGATTGTCAATAGCATTGACGTAAAAAATTATGAATTTCCTGTTGACAAAAATGGAATTCGGGTTTACCATAAAAAAACCTACATAAATCGGTATATCAACCGCTGTAGAACGGGAGGAGTATGCCGGCGCCTGAAAGCAGAGAGGGGAGCAATCAGCTGCGAGCTTTCCATGAGGGTCCGGTTGAAGGTCGCCCGGGAGGCGGACGTTTTCCTGCGTTAAGGGAGTATGAGCGCGCGCTTTTATAAAGCGCGAATTTAGGTGGTACCGCGGAGACAGTATTGCTCCGTCCTATTAATTAGGACGGGGTTTCTTTTTATATTTCCCCTGACTGGCCCGCCCAAAACGGCCGGCGGGGCCGGCGAGGGCCTGATCCTGGATGAATTTTTCCTGAAAGGGTGATTTTGTGAAAATGACAGGCGCACAGGCTATTGTAGAGAGCCTGAAAATGGAGGGGGTCACGCATATTTTCGGATATGCCGGCGCAACCATATGCCCTGTGGACGACGCGCTGCGGACTTCCGGCATAAGCTACACCCTTGTGCGTACCGAGCAGAACGCGGGACATATGGCGTCAGGCTATGCCAGGGCCAGCGGAAAAGTCGGTGTATGCAAGGTCACATCCGGCCCGGGGGCCACGAATCTTATTACCGGCATCGCCACGGCCTATATGGACAGCATACCGGTGGTGGCAATTACCGGACAGGTGGCGAGCAGCCTCCTTGGACGCGATATTTTCCAGGAAGTGGACATATCCGGCGCGGTGACGCCTTTTATAAAGCACAGCTACATTATTAAAAATGTTAAGGACATACCGAGAATAGTAAAAGAGGCGTTTCATATCGCCTCCACAGGCAGAAAAGGCCCGGTGCTTATAGACTGCCCCATAGACATACAGAATCAAACATTGGATTTTTCGTATCCTGACGAGGTGAACATCCGGGGCTATAAGCCTAGCGTGAAGGGCAACGATTTTCAGGTGAAGCGTGTCGCGGACGCTATAAATTCAGCCAGGTGCCCCCTTATTTTCGCCGGAGGCGGCGTTATAGGGGCCGGGGCGGAGAAGGAGCTTCGGAGGCTTTCCGAAACCGCCGGAATCCCGGTGGTAAAAACGATGATGGGCATCGGCGTAATGCCATCCCGCGACCCGATGAATATCGGCATGGTGGGTTCCCATGGGATGAAGGCGGCGAACTGGGCCATGTCAAGCGCGGACCTCCTTATAATCGCAGGTGCCAGGGCTGCCGACAGAGCTATACCGGCTCCGGTGGAGCTTGAGAAGAAAATGAAGATAGTCCACATAGACGTGGACCCGGCCGAAATCGGCAAAAACATGACGGTGAATATCCCCCTGGTGGGGGATGTAAAAGTAGTTTTGAACCAGATAATGGAGCTTTCGCCCAGGGCCCAATGCGCCGAATGGGTGGAGCGCCTGCGGGAGCTTCGGAATGAGGATTTGAAGCCCGGCTACAAGCAGACGCCGGGATATGTAAACCCGAAGCACCTTATCCGCGCCCTCTGCGGCAAGCTGAGGGACGACGCGTGCATCTGCGTGGATGTGGGCCAAAACCAGATTTGGGCGGCTAAATACTGCTGCATCAAAAACGGCAGCTTTTTCACCACCGGCGGCCTTGGAACCATGGGTTATTCTCTCCCGGCGGCGCTGGGCGTGAAAACGGCCCAGCCGGAGCGCCAGACTGTCGTCATATGCGGCGACGGCAGCTTCCAGATGTTCTTAAACGAGCTGTCAACACTCAGAAATATGGATACGGACGTTAAAATAGTGCTGTTCCGGAATAATGTCCTGGGCATGGTAAACGAGATACAGAAGTCCAGCTACGGCGGGCCTTTCGGCGTTGATTTGGGGGCGTCTCCGGATTTTGAGATGCTGGCGGGGGCCTATGGTATAGAGTGCTCCGTAATAAACGAGGACAGAGAGGCGGAGGACGCCCTGGACAGGATGCTGAGCAGCAGGGGCGGCTATCTTCTTGTCAGCAATACCGACCCAAACCTGACGTCACGGGACTGAGGAGGCGGAAAAATGGGAAGAAAGACCATATCTATCCTTGTGGAAAACAGGGCCGGCGTGCTTAACCGGATAACGAGCCTTTTCGCCCGCAGGGCATTTAATATTGAGAGCCTCGCCGTGGGCGTCACAGACGATAAGAGCATATCCCGGATAACAATTATTGTGGACAGCGGCAACAGCGTTGTGGAGCAGGTGGAAAAGCAGCTCAACAAGCTTATTGAGGTTATAAAAGTCCGGACTATAGATGATGACAGTCTTATAGGCCGGGAGCTTATGATAATCAAGGTCTCCGCAAACCAGAAAACGCGGCAGGATATTATGAACACCTGCCAGATGATGGGCGGGAAGATAGCCGATATCTCCACCACGACCATTACTATGGAGCTGTCGGACACACCAGAGAGGCTTGATATTTTTGAAGAGATCCTGAGACCCTTTTCCATCCTTGAGGTGGCAAGAACGGGAATAATCGCGGTCCAGAAAGGCAGCGGAAAAATATAAGGAAGTGAGATGTAAATGAAGGTAAGAGCCACACAGGCTATAATGGAATGTCTGCTGGAGCAGGGCGTCGATACGGTTTTCGGATATCCCGGCGGCAGCATACTCAACATATACGATGAGCTTTATAATTATAAGGATAGGATAAACCACATACTGACGGCTCACGAGCAGGGGGCCTCCCACGCGGCGGACGGCTACGCCAGAGCCACGGGCAAGGTGGGTGTGTGCCTTGCGACCTCCGGCCCGGGTGCCACGAACCTGACCACCGGCATAGCCACGGCCTACATGGATTCCTCGCCCGTTGTGTTTATCACCTGCAACGTGACGGAGGACCTTTTGGGAAAGGACAGCTTCCAGGAGGTTGACATCACCGGCATTGCAATGCCTATCACAAAGGCAATTTACCAGGTCCATGATGCGGACGAGATAGTTGACATAATGCGCGAGGCATTTGCGGTGGCTGCCAGCGGCAGGCCGGGGCCGGTGCTTATAGATTTTGTGAAGAACATAACCGCCGCCTCTGTCATGGTGGACTATGAGTATCTTCCAAAGGAGGAGCACGCGAGCCACGGCAGACTGAAGAAATTAAATCAGCGCAGCGGCATTGAGATGAAAGCGCCGGAGCCGAATGCAGACGACGTGGACAAGCTCGCGGAGATGATAAGGGAGTCAAAAAAGCCTCTTGTGATCTGCGGCGGCGGCGTTGTCCGGGGCAGGGCGGATAAAGAGATACGGGAGTTTGTCAAAAAGATAGACAGCCCTGTGGCCGTTACCGTCATGGGCGGCGGCGGCGTCCGGGGAAGCGATGAGCTCACCACCGGAATGATAGGTATGCACGGCTCCCAGGCCTCGAATATGGCCTGCGACAACTGCGATCTGCTTATAGCCGTCGGCTGCCGGTTTTCAGACCGCGTGGCCCTCGACACCAAGACCTTCGCAAAAAACGCAAAGCGCGTACATATCGACATAGACCGCTCCGAGATAGATAAAAACGTACTTACGGACCATCATATAATAGGCGACGCCAAGATCGTGCTGGACATGCTGAATCGGCGCCTTGCTCAGATGGACCATACGGAGTGGAAGAAATTCGTGTTCTCCTATAAGACCGAGACGGAGTACGACGACAGCACCCGCCTTACGCCGAAAAATATAATCGAGGCCATAAGGCAGAACGCTCCCGGCGACAGCATAATCGCCACCGACGTGGGACAGCACCAGATGTGGAGCATACAGCACTTCCATTTCGACTATCCCGGACAGCTCCTCACCAGCGGCGGATTCGGCACAATGGGCTTTGGGCTTGGCGCCGCCATAGGCGCCAAATTGGGATGCCCTGAAAAAACCGTTATACATATGACTGGCGATGGGTGCTTCAGAATGAACGCCCAGGAGCTTGCCACGGTGTCACACTACGACATACCCATAATCTCCGTGATTTTTGACAACAGGACGCTGGGTATGGTGCGCCAATGGCAGAATCTCATATATAATAAGCGCTACTCCCAGACGGATCTGGATTTCGCGCCTGACTTTGTAAAGCTCGCCGAGGCAAACGGCCTTAGGGGGCGCCGGGTGACCACGCCGGAGGAGATGGAGGAGGCCGTAAGGGAGGCCCTCCGGTGGGGGCACGGCTATGTTATAGACTGCATGATAGACACGGACGAGATGGTGCGGCCCATGGTCGCCGGAGGCAAGCCCATCACGGAATTTCTGCTTGATTAAGGGGGCGGGGAGATGAACATGGAGAAAAAGCCGTATATAATTTCTGCTCTCGTGGAGAATATTCCGGGAGTTTTGTCCCAGGTTTCCCGACTGTTTTCGAGAAAGGGATACAATATTGAGAATATCGCCTCCGGGGCGACCCTTGACCCGCATGTGAACAGGATAACAGTGGTGCTTATCGGCGACGGGCTTATGATAAAGCAGATAGCAAGTCAGCTTAACAAGCTGCTCCCTGTTATTTCCGTTAAGATACTTGACCAGTCCAATTCCATTCAGCGTGAGCTTGTAATGGTAAAGGTGAGAGCGGAGTCACGCGAGGAGCGGGACGATATAATCCAGATAGCCAACGTATTCAGAGCCTCCATAATGGACATGTCCGAAGGGACAATGACCCTGGCAGTGGCCAGAAACGAGGAAAAAACCAACGCACTGTTGAAATTGCTGGAGGATTTTGATATACTGGAGGTTGTTCGTACAGGCATGATCGCCATCGAGAGAGGGCGCAGCACTATAAATGATCCGACAAAGGATAAGGAGGAATATAACTATGGCAAAAATGTATTATGAAAAGGACTGTGATCTCAGTTATCTGAAGGGTAAGAAAATAGCCATTGTAGGCTACGGCTCCCAGGGCCATGCCCACGCCCAGAACCTGAGAGATTCCGGGTGCGACGTTATCATAGGTCTTTACAAGGGCGGCAAGAGCTGGGCTGTTGCCGAAAAGGACGGCTTCACCGTTATGGAGACCGCCGAGGCTGCAAAAGCGGCGGATATCATCATGATCCTTATAAACGATGAAAAGCAGGCCGATATGTATAAGAAGGATATAGCCCCCAATCTCACAGCGGGCAAGGCTATCGCGTTTGCCCACGGCTTCAATATCCGCTATAAGCAGATAGTGCCTCCCTCTGATGTGGATGTGTTTATGATAGCCCCCAAGGGCCCCGGCCACACCGT
>CAZBUH010000095.1:0-7139 GCA_964495095.1 uncultured Oscillospiraceae bacterium
CGGGCCGGAGGCGCAGTCAAAAAATTTTTCTCGCATATTTGAAGAGTTTGCGCTATAATAAAAATGTATATTTGGGAAATCCCATGGAGGGGTTAAAAATGAAGATGATAATGGCCATACTTAATCACGATGAGGCGGAGAATGTGGCGGCGGCGCTTTCTGCAAACGGGTATGCGTCCACAAGGACGGAGGCCGTGGGCGGATTTTTGAAGAGCCGCAACGAGGTGCTTTTTGTGGGGATAGAGGATATAAAGGTCGATACGGTCGTAAAGCTTATCGGAGAAAATTCCCACGGCAGGGCCCAGGCCGTGCCGGGCGCCGGAGTGACGGAGTCGTTCCGCTCAAAGCCGAAGCAGGTGGATGTGGGCGGCGCTATCGTGTTCGTGCTGGACGTGGATCAGTTTTATAAGCTCTGATGAACCTGGAAAAGATAAAAGGAAATACAGCGCTGAAAAAGCGGCTCCAGGGCCACGAGCTTACCCACGCGTATATTATAAGCGGCTCTTCCGGGGAACAGAGGGAAGCGCTGGCGGGGACGCTGGCCATGGCCATGGTGTGCTCCGGCGTGGGTGAAAAGCCCTGCATGAGATGCCGCGACTGCCGCAAGGCCGGCTCCGGAAACCACCCGGATATCGCCGTTATACAGCGGGAGGGAAAGAGCCGGGAGATAGTCGTGTCCCAGATTCGCGCCCTCTGCGCCGACGCCTCCGTTATGCCCAATGAGGCGGAGAGCAAGGTCTATATCGTAAAGGGCGCTGACGATATGAATACCGAGGCCCAGAACGCCCTTCTCAAGACGTTGGAGGAGCCGCCCGGCAGGGCCGCGATAATACTGACGTCGGAAAACTCCTCCAGGCTCCTGGCCACGGTGCGCTCAAGATGCGTGGAGCTGCATCTTGAGGACGGTCTGGGCGAAGCGGAGGACGACAGGGAGGCCGCTGAGCTTGCGGATAGCTTCATATCCGCCGCCGAGAGCGGCAGCCCAATGGAGGCAGTGGGCTTTATGGCGGCCTTTGAAAATATAGAAAAACAGACTGCGGCGGATTTTATTGAGCTTGCGGAGGAAAAAGCCGCCGAAAAAATACGGATGGCCCCGGAGCGGGCCGGGATATATTTTGAGCTTACCGGCATTATAAGGGAGGCCCGCACATACCTGGACCGCGAGGTGGGGACAGGCCATATCGGCGGGATGCTCTGCTCCAGGCTGCTGAAAAGCATAGACAGAAATGAGGAACTAAATTGACGGAAGTTGTTAGCGTAAGATTTAAAGACAGGGGCAAGGTGTATTTCTTCGATCCCGGCGGGAACACGGTGGAAACCGGGGACGACGTTATAGTGGAGACCTCCAAGGGCAACGAGTTCGGCATATGCGCCCAGGGAAACCACGAGGTCAGCGACGACAGGGTTATACCGCCTCTGCGCCCGATAGTGAGGGTCGCTACGGATAAGGACAGAGAGCAGGCAGAAAACAACAGGACAAAGGAAAAAGAGGCTATGGCCATCTGCCAGCAGAAGATTGAAAAGCACGGCCTGGAGATGAAGCTTGTGGACGCGGAATATAATTTCGACGGCGACAAGGTCATATTCTTCTTCACGTCCGACGGCAGAGTGGATTTCCGGGAGCTTGTCAAGGATTTGGCCTCCGTGCTCAAGACCAGGATAGAGCTGCGGCAGATAGGCGTCAGGGACGAGGCGAAGATGCTCGGCGGCTTCGGCATATGCGGCAGGCCATTCTGCTGCTCGGAATATCTGGACGATTTCCAGCCCGTGTCTATAAAAATGGCCAAGACCCAGGGCCTTTCACTTAACCCTACGAAAATTTCCGGCACCTGCGGGCGGCTTATGTGCTGCCTTAAATATGAGCAGGAGGCCTATGAGGACCTTATAAAGCAGGCGCCCAAGTCCGACGCCTTTGTTGATACCCCGGACGGAAAGGGCTCCGTTACGGACGTAAATCTCCTCCGTGGCACCGCCAGGGTGCGTCTGGAGGGGCAGCTTGAAAATCCGGTAAAGACCTACCGGATATCCGAGCTGGAGGTTTTAGGCGGAAAAGCGAAGCGGGCCGAGTATCTGGCGGAGCTGGAGGCGGAACGGGAGCAGAAGGCCCAGCAGCAGGCTGAGCGCCGCCTTAACCGCACGGCGCCGAAAAAAGAGGACGCCCAGAGGCCCCAGGAGCAGCCCAGGAAAAATGAACAGCCCAGGCATCAGCGCAGGCAGGGCCAGGAGCAGGCCGGGGAGAATCAGGAGCGGCGGCAGGTCCAATCCAGGCCGGGCCAGCCCAAGGCGCAGCCACAGCCTCAGCAGAGCCGAAACGGGGAGATACACACACAGCCCCAGGGCGGACAGCAGCAGAGCGGCGGCGGGAACCGGCGGCGCCGCTACAATAGCAGGGGCCGCAGGCCGCAGAACGGTCCTGGCGGCCAGAGCAGCCAGCAAAAGCCGGAGCAGTAAGCGTAAAACTTAAAATCGACGTAAAAAGCCCGCCGCGCGTATCCTGCGGCGGGCCTTATTATTAAGAAAATCTTAAACGCTTGCATAATTGCTTTTTAATGCGAAAACAGGCATAATTTCATCAGGAGGCGGGAGAATGTACAACATTTTGATTTGCGACGACGAGAGGGACATAGTTTCCGCGCTGAAAATATACCTCGCTCCGGAGGGCTACGGCCTATACGAGGCATACGACGGCGCGGGAGCCTTGGAGGCCGTAAGAGAACAGGAGATACACCTTGTACTGATGGATATTATGATGCCGGGGATGGACGGCATTACGGCCCTTTCAAAAATAAGGGAGGAGAGCAATGTGCCGGTGATACTCCTGACGGCGAAGAGCGAGGACACAGACAAAGTGCTGGGGCTTAACGTGGGCGCTGACGACTACATTACGAAGCCTTTCAATCCCGTGGAGGTATTGGCCCGAGTCCGGTCACAGCTCAGGCGGTATATGGAGCTTGGCAGCGGGAAAAAGAAGGCCGGGAAAGTGACGATCGGCGGCATAGAGCTGAGCGACGCGGAAAAAACCGTCACCCTCGACGGAGAACCCGTGAGCCTCACCCCGACGGAATTTTCCATTCTCCGTCTCCTTATGGAAAATCCGGGCCGGGTGTTCTCTCCTGCGGAGATATACAGGAGCGTATGGGGCGGGGACCCCTGCGGCTCGGAGAGCACCGTAGCGGTGCACATCCGGCATATTCGTGAAAAGGTTGAAATAAGCCCCGCCGAGCCGAGGTATTTAAAGGCGGTGTGGGGCCAGGGCTACAAAATTGAGGAGACTTCAAAATGAAAAAACTGACCTGCAATATGGGCGTCCGGGTGCTGGCGGCAATACTGGCCGCAGCGTCGCTTTTTGCCGCGGTGCTTTCAGGCGCGGCGGCGCTGGTGCTGCTGGACGAGGGCTTTTTCTACAGCACAGAGGAAGACATCGTGCGTGACTGTATGATAAAACGTATGTGCGAGGATATGGATTACGCCTGGGATTATTTTCTGGTGCGGGAAAACAGTTACGGAATAGTAGAGTATTACGAAGAAATTTTTTCTGAGGAAAACACAAATTTTTTCTTTACCGTGACCGATGAAGAGGGCAATGTGGTTTTCAAAAGCTACGACTGTGACAGATGCATGATGGAAGTGTCCGAGAAGTACAGCATTGCCGACGGGGACGGAACAGTTGAAAACTATACGATTACAGGATATCTCAAGACCGACTTTGGCGCAAAAGACGCCTACTGGATGCGGTACAAAACCATACAATTTGCGTACTCGTCGCGCTATGGGTTTGCGGCGGTTTTTGCCGGGAGTTTCCTGGCGACGGTGCTGCTTATGATATTCCTGGCGTTTGCCGCAGGGAGGAAAAAAGATAAAGAGGGGTACAGCCTCACCTGGTTTGACAGGGTACCGCTGGATATTTTAACGGCAATTGCCGCTGTGGCGGTGATATTCACCGTATCCCTGTTCGCAGAACCTGTGGGCGTATGGATGCAGGACCCGTTCACAATGGTACTGTCCCTGGCGGCGGCGTTTTTGTCGGCGCTTATCCTACAGGCATTTTTTGTCACCGTCTGCGCCAGAATTAAGTGCGGAAAATGGTGGCGGGGTACGGTGATATGGCTTGTACTGTATCTGGCGGTAAAAATTCTGAGGAAAACAGGCGCCGGGATAAAATTCATCCTGGGCAATATACCGCTCTACTGGAAAACCGCAGCAGTGGTGCTTATCCTGTTCCTTATAAACCTGGCCATAGCCGTGATAAACTGGTATTCCGGCAGCGGAATGGTATTTGCGCTCTGCATCTGGTGGCTGGGGCTAATGCTCTTTGCGGCGGTGTGCGTCATAAACATGCAGCAGCTCAAAAAGGGCGGGGAGAAGATAGCCTCCGGCGAGCTGGACTACAAGATAGACACGAAGAATATGCTGCCGGAGTTTAAAAAGCACGCGGAAAACCTGAACAACATAAGCGCCGGGCTCCAGAACGCGGTGGAGCAGCAGATGAAAAGCGAGCGGATGAAGACGGAGCTTATAACAAACGTGTCCCACGATTTGAAAACGCCGCTCACTTCCATTGTGAACTATGTGGATCTGCTGAAAAAGGAGAATGTGAGCTCCCCAAAGGCAGCAGAGTACGTGGAGGTGCTGGAACGGCACGCAAACAGGCTGAAAAGGCTGACGGAGGATCTGGTGGAGGCGTCCAAGGCGTCCACCGGGAATGTGCAGATAAAAATGGAGAAAATGGATTTAGGCGTCCTCATAACCCAGACCGCGGGGGAATTTGAGGAGAAGCTGACTGCGGCGAGCCTTAAGCTTGTTATCCGGGGCCGGGAGCAGGCGGGCTTTGTGATGGCCGACGGACGGCATTTGTGGCGGGTATTTGAAAACCTTATGAACAACGTGTGCAAATACGCCATGGAGGGCACCAGGGTGTACATCGACATAGATAAGACTGCCGGAGGCACCGCGGTGAGCTTTAAAAATGTGTCGAGGGATGAGCTCAACATATCGCCCGACGAGCTTACCGAGCGCTTTGTGCGGGGCGATGCATCCCGGAACACAGAGGGCAGCGGCCTTGGCCTCTCAATAGCAAAGAATCTGACGGAGCTTCAGGGCGGCCGGTTTGAGATAAGCACCGACGGGGATTTATTTAAAGCGTCGGTGGAGCTTGCGCCGGCAGTCTAGCAGTGCTACAATAGAAAAAAGTCTTTTTAAGCGGGGGCTTTTGCCCCCGCTTGAAATTTTGCCGGGAAATACGGAGGGATAGGCATGGACGGGCAGTTTGAGCGCACGGCGCTTCTTTTCGGAGAAAAAGCGGTGGAAAAGCTGAGAAGGGCGCGGGTAATAATTTTTGGTATAGGCGGTGTCGGAGGCTATGTCACCGAGGCCCTGGCAAGGGCCGGAGTGGGGGCGCTGGAGCTGGTGGACAGCGACAGGGTGAGCGTGTCAAACATAAACCGGCAGATAATTGCGCTGCACAGCACCGTGGGTATGCTGAAGGTGGACGCGGCGGAAATGCGGATACACGATATTTGCCCTGATACGGAGGTGGTAAAGCACAACTGCTTTTACCTGCCGGAGACGGCGGACAGCTTCGATTTTAAAAAATACGACTACGTTGTGGACGCCATCGACACCGTGGCGGGAAAGCTGGAGATAGTCCGGCGGGCCTATTTTGAGGGCATACCGGTAATAAGCTCCATGGGCGCAGGGAATAAGATGGATCCCACAATGCTCCGGGTGGCGGATATTTACGATACCTCCGTGTGTCCCCTGGCCAGGGTGATGCGCCGGGAGCTTAAAAAAGCGGGCGTGAAGAAGCTGAAGGTAGTCTATTCCACGGAAACGCCAATTGCGCCCCGGGGCGAAAAGCCGGAGCCGGCTCCGGGCGCACCGCGCCGGGACACGCCCGGCTCAAACAGCTTTGTGCCGCCGACGGCCGGGCTTATCATAGCGGGGGAAGTGGTTAAGGATATCATGGGAGCTTGATGCGCACTTTCAATTTTGAATGTTTTCACCTTATTTTTCGGGTTCATTTATCCATTGCGCCGTATTGACATCTTTAAAATGGAACTTTATAATTTATATGTATGATAAATATTAGCAGGAGGTATAATATGACATACGAAGATTACAGGAAAATTTATGAAGAAAAGAAGGGCACTGTTGAGCAGGCGCTGGATATGATAAAGTCCGGCGACGTTATCTGGTGCTCCAACAACTACAACGAGCCCCAGACGCTTTTCGGCCGTCTCCATGAGATAGCCGACAGGGTAGAGGATGTTATCGTCTACAAGAGCCGTATCGGTCGCTATCCCTTTATGGTGACGCCGGGCATGAACGGCCACATCAACTGCCACAACTATTTTTACGGCCCATCCTACAGGGAGGCCCACAAGCTGCTGAACACCAGCTTTATCCCCGTTGACCTGCCCAACTACTATCGCATGGTGAATAAGCACAAGCCCTGCAATATTTTCACCGCGCAGGTTTCGCCGATGGATGAGAACGGCAACATGTACATCGGCATGAACCAGACTATCGAGTACTACGCCATAAAGGACGCTATTGAGCAGCACAAGACCATAATCGTCGAAGTAAACCCCAACCTCACCTATATGAACGGCTCCGTACCCATCCCGGTAGAGGCCGTCACGCTCCTTTACGAGGTAGACACCCCCGAGTATTGCATCGGCCCTGTCCAGACTACGCCTGAGGAGGACAAGATAGGTCAGATGGTGGCCTCCCTTATCGAGGACGGCGACACAATCCAGATGGGCATCGGAGGTATACCCGATACTGTAGGCAAGCATCTTATGGATAAGCACGACCTCGGCCTGCACACGGAGCAGTTTACCTCCTCCATGGCCGACCTTATTGAGGCCGGCGTTATCACCGGCGCACGCAAGGCATATGACAAGGGCCTCCATGTCGGCGTTTTTGCTGACGGCACCCACGAGCTTTACGCATATCTCCACAGCAATCCCAAGTGCGTTATGAAGCCCGGCCCCGAGGTGGTAAACCCCTTCAACATCGCCCGTCAGGATCACATGGTGTCCATAAATACCTGCGTTGAGATGGACCTTACCGGCCAGGTGGCCGCCGAGTCCATCGGCCCGACCCAGTACTCCGGCTCCGGCGGCGGCTTCTGCTTC
>CAZBUH010000096.1:0-6847 GCA_964495095.1 uncultured Oscillospiraceae bacterium
ACCAACACGCTGATTGATATTTCAACCGGCGATCCGTACATGAGAAGTCTGGCGGAGGGCCTGAATAAGCAGCTCCGGCTCCTGCGGAGAGAACGGCGCCGGTATCAGAGCGGCGACAGGGAGCTGAAAGAAGCTGTCACAAATATTTCTCACGATTTGCGCACCCCGCTGACAGCCATCTGCGGGTATCTGGACCTGCTGGAGCGGGAGGAGCTCACAGAGGACGCCAAAAAGTATCTGGAGGTCATCCGGGGCAGGGCCGAGGCAATGAAAAAGCTCACGGAGGAGCTTTTCAGATATGCCGTGATAGCCTCGGACGCCGGCAAAATAAAAACGGAGCGCCTGAGCCTCAACAGGGCGCTGGAGGAGAGCACGGCGGCATTTTACGCGCCGCTTAGGGAGCGGGGCATAGAGCCGGAGATAAAAATGCCGGAGGCCCAGGTCTGGCGTGAGCTGGATGGGGACGTCCTGAGAAGGATATTCGGGAATATTATAAATAACGCCCTTAAATATTCCGACGGGGATCTTGCTATAAACCTGCGGGAGAGCGGGGAGATAACATTTTCCAATACGGCGTCCGGGCTCGACCCTGTGCAGACGGAAAGGCTTTTCAACAGATTTTACACGGTCCAGTCCGGAGAAAATTCAACTGGCCTGGGCCTTTCCATAGCCAGGGCCCTTACGGAAAAAATGGGAGGGGAAATAAGCGCCGGCTTTAGCGGCGGGAAACTGACCATATATCTGAGCTTCAAGGACTGAGCTGAGGGGCGCGGGCATCCGCGCCCTTTTTCGTTGGGAAGCGCTATCTATTATATTTGTGAATTGTTCAAGTCACTTTTTTTATTTGACTAAAGGGAGCGGGTAAAATACAATATTTAGTGAGAATAAGCTTACAGCGTAAGCCGATACTAAATGACATTTTGGAGGAGTAATAATGGAGAGATATTACCCAACCCTTTTTTCACCCATAAAAATAGGGAAAAAGGTCATTGCCAGAAACCGCATTGAGACTGCTCCGACACTTTATCCGGGAATTTCTCCGGAGGGCTATCCCACCGACAGCTTTATAGCGTATTACAGGAATAAAGCCAGGGGCGGCGCGGGAATCGTCACTGTGGGCGAGACGCCGGTTGACTGGGATTACGGCAAGACCCACGCATGTCAGATACAGCTCCGCGGCGAGCACGCCGGGATGTATCTTGCAAATGTGGTGGACGGTATTCACCGTTACGGGGCCCTGGCAAACATTGAACTGTGCCACGGCGGAGTTTTCGGCGCGCCGGAGCTTATAGGCGGCAAAAACCCCATTGGGCCGTCACCCTGCGTCCGCGCTGACGGCGTGCAGGTCCAGGAGATTACATACGGGCAGATGGAGCAGGTGGCCGTCAATTTTGCCGAGGCTGCCGCAATATGCAAAAACTGCGGCTTTGACATGGTGATGATACACCTGGCCCACGGCTGGCTCCTCGGCGCGTGGCTTTCGCCCATATATAACCACCGCACCGACGGGCACGGCGGCTCCTTCGATAACCGCTGCAAATATCCGCTCTATGTGCTGGAGAAGGTCAGGCAGGCGGTGGGCCCGGATTTCCCGATAGAGATACGCATCTCCGGCTCTGAGCTTGTGCCGGAGGGCTCCACCATCGAGGACTGCTGCAATTTCGTAAAAAAGCGGAGAGCATAATAGATATGGCCCATATTTCCGTTGGCACACGCTATGACCTCCACGGCCGGGGAGTAGCCCATCCGGCGTGCTTCCTGCCCCACGGCTGCAACGCCTATCTGGCAAAGGCGGTGAAGGAGTCCGGCGTCAAGATACCCGTGGTGGCACTGGGCGCTTTGGACGACCCTGACGTAGCGGAGGGCATACTTGCCCGTGGAGAGGCGGACATGGTCACCATTGCCCGGGGCACTATCGCTGACCCGGAATTTGCCAACAAGGCCAGGGAGGGCCGGGTAGAGGATATCGTACCCTGCATCCGCTGCTTCCACTGCATAGACAGGAGCGTTGGGCGCACCAACAGCGACGCCGTGCTGCGCTTTAACCAGAGCTCAACCCACAGGTTTAACTGCTCTGTAAATCCCCAGATAGGCTTTGAGCACTATACAATAGATCCGCCGAAGGCTTCCCGCAGGGTGGCGATTATCGGCGGCGGCCCGGCCGGAATGGAGGCGGCGATAACGGCCGCGGAGCGGGGCCACTCCGTCACGCTCTACGAAAAGAGCGGTACGCTGGGAGGCGCACTGATTTTCTCGGACCAGGTGTCCTTCAAGTCCCATTTGGCGGCGTTTAAGAATTATCTTATCCACCGGGTCAGGACAACGGATATTAACGTGCTGCTTAATACCGAGGCCACGCCGGAGCTTATCGAGCGGGGCCGCTACGATGCGGTGATAGCCGCTGTTGGAGCCGAGGCCGTGCGCCCCGGGATTCCCGGAATTGACGGAGAAAACGTGATAATGGCCACCGACGCGTACTATGTGCCGCAGGAGAAAATAGGGAAGAAGATAGCCGTTGTGGGAGGCGGCCAGGTTGGCTGCGAGACCGGACTGCACTTTGCAAAGAGCGGAAAGGACGTCACGATTATCGAAATGCAGAGCGTTATAGCCCCTGACGCCAGCTTTACCCATCGCCTGCCGCTTATGGAGCAGCTTGAGGAAAATACGAAGATGATGACAAATGTGCGCTGCACCGCCATCACCGAAAAGGGCGTGGAGCTTGAGGACGCGGACGGGAAGCCTGTATCCGTGGAGGCCGATACTGTGCTGATTGCCGTGGGTATGAAGTCGAAATACGATTTGTCCGAGACTTTCCGCGATACAACCCTTAATTTCTACCGGATAGGTGACTGCGTGCGCCCGGCGACGGTCCACGAGGCCGTGACTACAGGCTATAACACAGCTATCCAGCTTTGATAATATAGAGACCTCCGAAAATGCAGTACAGGCGGCCGAAACCGGCCGCCTGTACTGGCTGTAAGATCCTGAAATATTAAAAAGTAATCCGTCTGTACCGGTTTGGCGCAGACGGATTATTTTTTGGTTTACCAGACTCTCGGCTCACCGAGGCCCAGCATTTCACGGGCCTGGGTCGGAGTGGCGATAGGCCTGCCCAGAAGCTTTGCTATCCGGATGACCTTTTCCACAAGCTGCGCGTTGCTTTCGGCCAGCTTGCCTTTTTCAAGATACACGTTATCCTCCATGCCCACGCGGACGTGCATACCCTGTACGATAGCCATGGCCAGCATGGGGAACTGCTGCGCTCCGGCGGCTATTACGCCCAGATGACAGTTTTTAGGCACGGCGTTTTTAAGAGCAACCATAAAGTCCATTGTGGGCCAGTTGCTGCCGCCGGGTGTATAAACAAACTGGATAAGGTTGGGGCCGCCTCTTTCGTCGGTATAGCCGGCGTCCATAACACGCTTTACATAGAGCAGGTCGGTCATTGCAAAGCACTCAAATTCCGGCTTTACATGGTGCTCACGCATAAGCTCCAGCGTGCGCATGACCTCGGTCTGGGTTATGCTGTAGCCCCACTCGCGCATAACGTCCTGATCCCTGCCGAAAAGCGGAGGCTCACGCTTCGGCAGCTTTACGATGGAGCAGTAGTTGGAGATGTCCAGGCTGGCGATCTCCGGGTCGGCGTAGATGGAGGTCCAGCTCTGGGGGGAGAGCTCGGTGTCTGAGATTTTAAAGCGTCCGCCGATTGCGGTGTTGTTTATGATAAGGTCGGGGCAGCGCTTGCGGATTTCCCGGTTTACCTCCCGGTACATCTCCGGGTCGGAGGTGACCTCACAGGGATTTGCGGGGTCGCGGCGGTGGATATGTACCATGCTCGCGCCGGCCTGATATGCCGCTGTGGACTGCTCCACCTGTTCCTCCAGGGACTCCGGCAGGTTGGGGTTTATCTCCTTGCCGGCGTTGCCGCCGGTGATGGCGCAGGTGACGATAAGGGGCGGGAATTTGCTCAGTCCGCCGCGCCACATGCGGTTTGCGTAATCATAGGTCTCTTTGAAATTTTCGGGCAGATATTCTTGCCAGCTCATTTGGCAGGCTCCTTTCCGGTTTACTTTGAAAAATCTTCTTTGATGGAGCCGAGCACCTGCTGAGAGTTGCCGGACTCCGCGGCCTTTACTTTGTCGTCGAAGAACTTGTTGTCATGCTCGGCAAAGCCCTCCAGGCAGGAATTCACCGTGGCGAACATCTCTGTGCCGAAGGAATCCCAGCCGTGGCTTGCGTAGTCCTCCATCCAGGGACGGCGCAGGACCTTTACAGCGCAGTGGCGGGTGACCCGGTTTGCGGTGCTGAGCATAAGCTCCGCCAGCTCGTGGGCGCGTGAATACAGCTTGTCGGCGGGCATTATTTCGTTTACCATGCCGTATTCAAGGCAGGTCTTGGCGTCGGGGGTCTGGCCGGTGAGCATCATATAGTTGGCGCGCTTTACGCCCATGGCCCGCTGAAGGGCAAGCTGGACGCCGTCGCCGGGGACGATGTTTATGGGATAGTGCAAATCCATAATAAAGGCGTCCTCCGCCATCAGCGTAACATCGCAGAGTAATGCCATCTCGGAGTGGTTTGCGGGGCCGTTTATAATTCCTATTGTGGGGATGCCCAGATTCACAAGGGCCTGGTTTATGCGGTTGCCGTCGTGGTACATGTGCTCATAGTGCACCCAGCCCTTGTACTCGGTCTCGTCGAACTCAAGGTTTATGCCGTCCATCCAGAACTTTCCCGAGCCGCCGAGAATAAGGCACTCCACGCTCTCGTCCTGCTCCACATACTGCAAAAGCTGCCAGATGGCGCGGTGGTGGGTGAGGCTCCATATCATGGAGTCGTCCTCGCTGCTGGGGTCGGGGGTATACCACTGGGCGGTGAGGATGCCCTTTTCGTCCTTTGTGAGATGGAAGAGATGCTCGAATTTCGGGGCGTACTCCTCAAAATCGATTTGACGTACCATGGTGGGTGCGCACTTGTAGCCGCCTCTGTCCTCGGGGACCATGTTTTTCCTTTCAAACAGCTTGGGATCGTGCAATGAAACGCTCATTTTACTATTCCTCCCTAAAAATTATGTGTTATATTTCAAGCTCTTTATCGGTTATTTCATAGATAACTCCGCCGGTCTCCTTCGGGTGGGTGAACACCATACGGATATTGGAGTCCGGGTCGCCCAGTACCCGCATGCCCTTCTCCCTGAGCGCGGCGCATTCCTCCTCCAGCCTTGTGGATAAAAGTGATATGTGGTGCAGGCCCGGCCCCTTTTCCCTCAAAAATTTAGGGATGACACCGGTGTCGCCTACAGGCTCCATCAGCTCCAGCAGCCCGCTTCCCAGCTGTACCATGCAGGACGTCTGCCCAAGCTCCGGATATGACTGCCTGTGTACCGTCTTTGCTCCGAATACCCGGAGCGCCTCAAGGGTGCTGTCAATGCTTTCCACCGCTATTCCAATGTGGTTTATACCTGATATCATATTTACGCCTCCCATAGGGTAAAAACTGAGTGTGCCGTCCGGCGTTTCCGCCGCTTAAAATTGGGACCGGGCCCCCAGGCTTTTGGTAGCTTTATTGTATCTGCAAAATCCGTATATGTAAAATTGATAAAATGACTTACACAATTTATATGCCGTATAACTATTTTGTTAAAATTCAGATTGATGAAAATAAAATACGCCGCGCACATCCGGAATCAAAAACCGGGTGTGCGCGGCGTGTATCTGGATATGTAATTTAAGCTCGCCGTGCCGTCGGAGACGGCACATGGCGATATAACAAAGCCGCTTGCGGCTATGTTATATTATTTTCTATAGCATTCTATGGCTATTTCCTTGAAAAGCCCAAGGGCCGGATTGGGGTTATCCCGCCGCCATATCATAACGGTATTGAAGCTGCTGTCAAGGCCCTTTATCTCCCTGGACACAAGGCCCGAGGTGTGCTCCCGTGCCACCGGCGCCGGTACGACGGAGGCACCCTGGCCTGTCTTTATCTGCATAAGCACCGAATCTATGCTGTCCGGATGGTAGAGACCGGCGCTGCTGGCCTCGCTGAGACTTGCGCTCTCCCACAGGTTATTTATAAAAGGGAAGGAGGCCCTGCCGATAAAGTACAGGGTTTCGTTTTTAAGCTCGTCCGCTTCTATGTATTCACGGGAGGCCAGAGGGTTAAGCTCGGACGTGATGAGCACAAAGCGCTCCTCGTGCATTTGCAGAACATCTATACCCTGCTCATGGATATTTTCCGGCAGCTCAAAATCAAAACATATACCAACGTCGGCCTTTCCGCTGATTATTGAGTCTATTGTAAAGCCGGTATTCTGATGGTGCAGGGAGAACTGTATATTGGGATACCTGCTGCGGTAAATGCCGTAAACCTCGTATAAATCCTTGTAGTATAAGTCCAGGCTTGCAATTGCGAGCACGCCGCGGACTCCCGTTATCATCTGCTGAATATGGGCTATAAGCTCGTCCCGGCGGCGCAAAAGCTCTTTTCCCTCTATAAGCAGGAGCTTTCCGGCGTCTGTGAGGTATACAGAGCGGTTGTCCCTGTAGAGGAGCTTTACGCCGAGTTCCTCCTCCAAAAGGGCTATCTGCCGGCTGAGCGTGGGCTGGCTTATGTAAAGGCTCTCTGAAGCCTTTGTAAAGTTAAGGTAATCGGCTAATGTGGAATAGTAGTACAACTGGTCGAAAGTCACGGGCAACACCTCAAGAAATAAATGGTAATTATTTATATTCTATAGTACTATTATAAACCGAAAAGCCGGAGGTGTAAAGCAGATTTTAATGAATGTAGACATAATTGCTTGCAGAATACGGTAATTTTATATATAAATACAAATAAAAAACGGTGCGGATTT
>CAZBUH010000097.1:0-6711 GCA_964495095.1 uncultured Oscillospiraceae bacterium
GCAGCCCAAACGAGCTGCACCGCAACCTTACATCTAAAATACTTCCCTATCTGACCTGTTCAAAAATCAGCGGCGTTTTTCTTATTGATTGCGGAAACCACAGGCTCTGCCGGTGGAAGTATCCCGTAAAAAAAGCTTTAGCTGCAAGCATCAAGCGTAGCGAGCCGCTGACAGCACTCTTCCAATTTCGGAAAGCTTTCGATAGAACGGAAACTCGCCCGTTTACAGGCTGCGGGGCAAGTGATGCAAGCTATATGCTTCATACTGATTTTTCTGACGCAAACCGTGTGTTTACCAGTTTGCCCCGTGCCGATAGCGGTGAGAAGTGGGTGAATTTTGCAGCTGAATTCTGATATTGCGAGTGTGTACGTATGCTGTCTTTCAAATCGCTATTCAAGCTTCCGCCTTAACGGGAAAGCACAGCTTAATCCCAGTAAATATCCCACATGACTTTCCAGGTACCGCCTGTTTTCACTGCGGTCAGACGGCGCTCGCATATGGTGTAGCTTTCATAGTCACCGGCGCCGCCTGTGTCAGCGCCCGCTTCAAGGACGCCGAAGCTGTACTTTATGGCGTATTTTACATAGGCAACGGCGCTGTTGGCGTGCTCCTCGATGACGTTGAACTCCAGAATTTACCAGACATCGGTCTTGTATTCATTCCTATTGGAGAGGTCGCCGTACTGGGCGAGATACTTTTCCATGTACTCCCGGAAGGCGTCCTGGGCACTGTCGCTCTCAAGGGCAATCTCGCCGTATTGGAGCTCTTCCGGCTCGGCCTCCGGCGTTTTTGCACAGGACGCAAGCAAAAGCATTAATACTGTGATATAAGTATTATTCTGTTTTTCATAATTCGGCTCCTTGTATATTTTTGCTTGGCGTGTGGATTTATTATTCAGCAAATTTCATTGAATAAATTGTAAAACTGGAATAAGTTCCTGACAGCGAGGAAAGCGTGGCGGTAATAGCGTCACGTGTATGCCCGGCTAATATAATATCGCCAGTACCGGCTCTGCCGACAGCGTACCCTAAGGGGGCTGTGCAAACCGCCGACACGACCGGCGGTCACGATTGGGACCCGCCGCGGAAAAGGGCGGGGGCTTACCTGCATTTGCTGAGGAGCTTTTCCCACTGCTCGTCAACGTACTTTTGGGCATCCTCAATTATCCACTCATTGCCGGGCTTAAAGACATGCTTAAACCGGCCCTGCGTTTTGAGGTATTCCTCCACGGGCAGCTTTTTCTTCGGCTCATAGTTAAGGCGCCACTGGCCATCCTCGATTTCAAAGAGCGGCCACACGCAGGTCTCCACCGCCAGACGGCAGATCTCCGGCAGGTCCCCGGAGTCATACTGCCAGCCGCGGGGGCAGGGGGACATGACGTTGAGGAAGCAGGGACCCTCGGTGTATATGGCCTTGCGGGCCTTGCTGTAAAAATCGCTCATATTGCCGATAAATGTGGTCTGGGCGGCATAGGGGATGTTATGGGCCGCCATTATCTCGGTGAGATTTTTCTTGTTCTGCCGCTTGCCGCTGCTCACGGAGCCGACAGGCGTGGTGGTGGCGTTTGCGAAGCGGGGGGTGGAGCTGGAGCGCTGGATGCCGGTGTTCATATATGCCTCGTTATCGTAGCAGACGTATACCATGTCATGTCCGCGCTCCATTGCGCCGGAGAGGGACTGGAAACCGATATCATATGTGCCGCCGTCGCCGCCGAAGGTGATGAATTTAAAATTTTCGTCGATTTTTCCCTTGCGCTTCAGAGCATTGTAGGCGGCCTCGACGCCGCCGCAGGTGGCCGCCGCGTTTTCAAAGGCGGAGTGTATGTAGCTGTCCTCCCAGGCCGTATAGGGGTAGAGGAAGCTTGAAACCTCAAGGCAGCCGGTGGCGTTTGTTATAACCGCCCTGTCCCCCGGCTCCAGGGCGCGGAGGACGCCCCTTACGGTGATAGGAGCTCCGCAGCCCGCGCAGAGGCGGTGGCCCGGAGCGAAGCGCTCCGGCTTGCTCATTACTTCTTTAAAATTGTACGCCATCTTATTTCGCCTCCCGCTGACCCATATGGGTGTAAAGTTCTCCGGTCTCGCCGGTCTCGATGATTTTAAAGAGTCTGCCGTAAATGTCCTTAATATTGTCCGTGGAGATGTCTCTGCCGCCGAGACCGTAGACTATGTCTATCATTTTCGGCCTTTCGGGCAGGTCGTAGCAGGCGGAGCGGGTCTCTGCGAAAAGGGGGCCGCCGCAGGCGGAAAAGCTCTCCGACTTATCCATAACGGCCACGGCCTTTACATGGCTCAGGGCCTGGGCCAGCTCCCGGGCCGGGAACGGGCGGAATACGCGGATTTTTACAAGGCCCACCTTTTTGCCCTGCTCACGCAGCTCGTCGATTGCGGCCTTTGCGGTTCCGGCAGTGGAGCCGATGACCACAACGGCGGCCTCAGCGTCCTCCATCCTGTACTCCTCGAAAAAGCCGTATCTGCGGCCGGTCAGCTTTTCAAATTCCGCAGCGACGCGGAGAATGGCCGCCTTGGCGTTCTTCATGGCCTCGGCCTGCTGCTTTTTGTGCTCCATGTAGTAGTTTGAAATGTCGTATGGGCCGACGGCCAGGGGATTTTCTTTTTTAAGGAGGTAATTTTCAGGCTTATACTCGCCTACAAATTTCTTTACCTCCGCATCCTCCAAAAGCTCGATATTCTCCACGGAGTGGCTCGTTATAAAGCCGTCCTGGCATATCATGACCGGGAGGCGCACGTCGGGGGCTTCCCCGATGGGCATGGCCTGGATGAAGTTGTCGTAGGCCTCCTGGTTTGTCTCGGCGTATATCTGTATCCAGCCGGCGTCTCTGGCGCCCATGGCGTCGGAGTGGTCGTTGTTTATATTTATGGGGCCGGAGAGGGCGCGGGTGGCGCAGGCCAGGGTTATGGGCAGCCGCGAGGACGCCGCTACATACAAAAGCTCGTACATAAGCGCAAGCCCGCAGGAGGAGGTAGCCGTAACCGCTCTGGCTCCGGCGGCCTGGGCGCCGATACATGTGGACATGGAGGAGTGCTCCGACTCCACTGTTACCACCTCGGTGTTGACCTCGCCGTTTGCGGCGTACTGGGCGAAATACTGAGGTATTTCAGTGGACGGCGTTATGGGGAACGCGCCCATTACATCCGGGTCTATCTGCTTCATGGCGTAGGCCACGGCCTCGTTGCCGGAAAGCCGGTCTCTTCTTCCCATTTCAGTTTACCTCCTTTTCAAAGGTGATAGCGCCGAAGGGACATACCGTGGCGCAGATGCCGCAGCCCTTGCAGTGGTCGTAGTCAAAATCCCCGCGCTTACCGTCCTTCACCGGGATGGAGCAGTCAGGGCAGTAGGGGGCGCACAGCAGGCACTGCTTACATTTTTCCGGGTGGAACACCGGTGTGACGGTGCGCCATTCGCCGGTGTTGAAAAGGCGGGAGGTACCGCCCTCGTAAATCTCGCCGCCCACGGTCATTTCCTGCCATGGGGTACTCTCGTTGATATCAGCGGCTTTCCTGATCATCCTACACGCACCTCGTTCATAGATTTTTTCAGCACTTCCATATTGCCTGCGATAACCTGGGGCTTGGAGGCAAATTTGTGCTTAAAGGATGCCTCCATATCGGAGGTGAATTTTTCCGGGTCCACGACGCGGCTTATTGCAACAACGGCGGCCAGCATCGGAGTGTTGGGGAAATTCTTGCCTAAAATTTCTTCGGAGATGCTCCTGGCGTCTATGGTGCAGACCCTGCCGCTGTAGCCGTTCAAAAGGGGGCGCAGCTCCTCCGGGGACTTGGGGCTGTTGATGATTATCGCGCCCTCGGGGTTAAGGCCCCTTGTAACGTCCACCGAGTGGAGCAGCGTTTCGTCCACCACCGCCACGTAGTCCGGCTCGTAGATGTTTGAGTGGATGCTGCACCGCTGGTCGCTTATGCGGTTGTAAGCGGTGATCGGGGCGCCCATGCGCTCAGGCCCGTATTCCGGAAAGCCCTGGACGTATTTGCCTGAGGAAAAAGCTGCGTCCGCCAGCAGCAGGCAGGCGGTTTTCGCGCCCTGCCCGCCGCGGCCGTGCCAGCGTATCTCTGTCATACCGTTCATTTTCTTGACCTCCTGTAATGCCTCCGCCGGCCATGGCAACAAAAAATGCCTCCGTCCCAGTAAAGGGACGAAGGCATAAACTTTCGCTGTACCACCCATTTACTGCGTACCAACATACGCATTCCCCCGTAACGGTGGGATTCCGGCGGCGTCTACTTCGACGTTTCGGGCCGCAACTCGGAAGTGATTTTCGGCAGGGTGCTACTCGTCCCGGGCTTTCACCGCCCCCGGGTCGCTTTGACTTTCACGCGGAGCCTACTCTCTTCGTCATGGTCTTTGAAGGCTTTTAATTTGTATAAAAATTTAAACGCATTTTTCCTGATTGTCAAGAACAAAAAGGAAGGAAGCAAAAATTTCGGCACTGTTCATAAAATTAAATCAAAAGAATGGGGCTAATTGACGATTGTGTCTGTCCGGCCTCTCCGGGGTCAATGATCCTCTTCCAACTAATGGTAAGCCCTTCCGATTCTATTTCCGCCGGAGTTATCAGACCGGGCGAACAATGTGGCAAAGGCTCATAACAGTTCATAATTGCGCTGCCAACAGAGCTTCAGGAATTTCTCTAAAATCGTTTCCTTTTTGAATGCAGTATGATATAATGATGGCAACGAGACCGTTCAGAAACGGGGAACAACGATGATGCCGAGACGGCACCGCCGCCAGCAGGCGTGCATGACGCAAAAGCAGTTCATTGAACTTTGTGAGATCCGCTAGCCCGCGATCCGCAGCTATGAGCTTGGATATCTTCTATAGAAAGGATTTGATTGACTTGTCATATCAGGAACAATATGAGGCAAAGCTGGGCACTGTTGAGGACGAGCTGTCCGTGATTCGGAGCGGTGACGTGATCTGCACCGGCGGTCAGGTCTGTGAGCCAATCAAATTTTATGAAAACCTTCACAGGATTGCCCCTCAGTTGGATCATATCGAGTTGCTGAAGGGCCGGGGGCCAGAGGTTTCCTACCCCTTTATGACCATGCCGGAGCTGCGGGGCAAGGTGGAAATGATTTGCCATCTGTACGGCACTGCGATGAGAAATGCCCACCAGACAGGGCTTTCCTCACATCTTCCCTCCAACCTGCATGACATGATGCAGCGCAGGACGGAATATAAACCCGTTATCAACAAGTTTATTGCCATGGCCACCCCTATGGATGAAAACGGCACCTTTATGGTTTCCGGCTGCGGTATGTGGGAGGAGTGCGCCTATCAACATGCAGAGCAGGTGATCCTGGAGGTCAACCCCAAGCTGCCCAGGTTCCCCGGTTGCCTGACGATCCCCATTGACAAGGTTAACATGATCGTGGAGGTGGATTATCCAATCCCTACCTACGATGTGCGCAGCATACCCACCGAGGTAGACAAAATCATCGGCGGTTACGTCGCGGACTTTGTCCACGACGGGGACTGCATCCAGCTGGGATTGGGAGGTATGCCGGATGCCGTAGGCAATGCTTTCTTTCAGAAGAAGGAGCTGGGCCTCCACACTGAGCTATTTACCCCCGTCATAGGCGACCTGATCCAAGCGGGGATCATCACCGGCGAACACAAGAACATCGACAAGGGCAAGCATGTAGGCACCTTCATCATGGGTGACCAGAGGTTATACGATATTATGTCCACCACCCCAAATGTGCTTTTCCGCCAGGCTTCCTACACAAACGACCCCTTTGTGATCGCCCGGATTGATAACTTTGTGTCCATCAACACCGCCATTGAGATCGACCTGACTGGCCAGATATGCTCTGAATCCATCGGCACGAAGCAATTCTCCGGCACCGGCGGCGCCTTTGATTTTGCTTTCGGCGCCCAGCATTCCAAGGGCGGCCGGGGCATCATTGCCATGGCCTCAACTGCAAAAGGCGGTGCTGTTTCCAAAATCAAGTCTGTTCTCACTCCAGGCTCCGTGGTCTCCATTACACGGAATGTTGCAGATATCATCATCACCGAGTATGGCGTTGCCTATATGCGGGGCCGTTCCGTTCGGGAACGCGCCATGCAGATGATCCACATTGCCCATCCCGATTTTCGAGCGCAGCTGACGAAGGAAGCCAGAGCTTGCGGGTATATTTAAGAAACCTCTGATTGAATAGATCCTGCATGGGGACGATATCGCTGACGCCTTTGGAGGTGTCGATGTTGTCCGTGATGGCAATATACCGCACATCCAGTCAGACAAAATCCTCCTCCGGAAGCTGACCCGCCGCAAGGCGGTTACGGCCTGATCTGGAATGATTTTTTACCGCCAGGTTGGCCACTAACCCCTGTTCGGCAAGCTCCACGGTCTCCATGAATGCCGGTCTTGCGAAGGGTGACCCCGGAGTACCCGCCGTCTATGTAAACGCTGTCCTTGATACAGCGGAAAAGCACACAAAAAGGGATTTCCGATGAGAAGTTCTCTCTGGAAGTCCCTTTTTTATAGTCTTTATTCAGTTTGCTATAATTTGCGTGAACCCCTCCGAATACCGATTTGAACCCATCGAGGGAAAATGAACCCCTCCAGTAGCAGGCAAAATCAAAAAGTATGAAAAATCAAAAGGTTCGGAGGAATAATCAAAAGGTATCCCCCTGATATGTCATTTCGATGTATTTGCTTTCCCACAGATTGTC
>CAZBUH010000098.1:0-6708 GCA_964495095.1 uncultured Oscillospiraceae bacterium
GCTCCGCGCCCTGCTTGCCGTTGGAACGGTCAACCTTCTGACCGTGCAGGTATACGTTTGGCTTCATCTTCAGAAGCCTCTCCTTATACTGTTCGTATGTTCCTACTCCCATTTTTAATTCCTCCATATAATCAGCACTCCCGCACATTTTGCAAAAAATCACGGGCACATATATACCCTTTCGGGCAGCCGCGGGACAGCGTCTTGCGGCGTTTTGGGAGAATTTGCCCCGCGGGATTTTACATTTATATTTTAATTGATAGTCATGCCGCCGTCAATGGGAATTAGTACACCGGTAACATAACCAGCGGCTGGTGTGGCGAGGAAGGTTATTACAGACGCTATCTCCTCAGGCTGCGCATAGCGGCGGACTGAAATCATACGGGTAACGGCCGCCACATTCTTCTCGTCGGCCATAACGTCCTTTGTCATGTCCGTCAGCACATAGCCGGGGGCTACGGCATTTACAAGGATACCGAAACGGGCAAGCTCGTTTGCCATTATCTTTGTAAGATGGGTAACGGCGGCCTTGCAGGAGCCGTAAACGGTGTCGCCTATGGGGGCCTTAATGCCGGCGGCGGAGGAAAGGTTTATGATGCGGTAGGGATTTTCGCCGTCCGCTCTCCCCTGCGCCTTCATCTGACGTGCGGCAAGCTGGCTCATAAAATAGAGACCCTTCAGGTCGGCGTCAACATAGTTATCGAAATATTCCTCATCCATGTCGATAAGCTTTTTGGGCTGCCCGCCGAGGCCGGCGTTGTTTACGAGTATGTCAATACGGCCAAACTTCTCAACAGTCTTTGCAATAAGATTTTCCCTGGCTGCGGCATTAGTCACCTCGGTGGCCACGCCAAGAGCTTTGCCTCCGGCGGCGTTTATTTCGCCGGCTACCTTGTCGCAGGCTTCCTGCTTGCGGCCTGTCACAACAACAGCCGCTCCCGACGCGGCGAAAGCCTTGGCTATCTCCAGCCCTATGCCTCTTGTTGAACCGGTAATAACGGCTACCTTGCCGTCAAGGGAATAGTTCGGTGCTTTGATTTCCATATAAAAAACTTCCTTTCATGAAAAAATATACTTAATTTTTTCCTTTGAATATGATATCATATCGTCGATATTTCTGCAATAGCAATCGTAAACAGCAATTTTCCTTATAAAGAAGTTGCAATTTGCCGCCGGCGATTGCCGTTATAAATTTTTTTATGAAAATGTGTAATTTCGCCTTGAAATTAAAAGCAATATATGCTAAACTTACAAAAGTAATGAACTCGCGGCATCTTCTTTACACTATTGGAGGTTCAGTTAAATGAAGAACAGAGAATTAATTTTAAAGCTCAACAAAGCGATTAATTTCGCGCTGGCAGCGTTGCTTCTTATTTACATAGCCGCGCTGTTTATCCCGTTTTTTGAAATAGACGGGCAAAAGGTTTCCATTCTGATTTATCTCGGCTGGCCCTCAAGATATGAAACTATGGAAACTCTGATGAATGTTAAGTTCCTTAACATCGCCACACTTAAATATCCTCTGCTTGGTATTGTCCTTGCTATCTTCGGCATTATCTTCTGCCTGAGGAAAAGCGGCCTCGGTACTATGCTGTTTCCTCTTGCTTTCGGTATAATCGAGGTTATCGGTTACGCTTCTGACGCGTTTTTAAAGCTCGGTCCCCAGACCGGAGTTTCCGCGGGTTACATAGTTCAGTTCATTATCGCTATTGTTGTTCTTGTTGCCACTCTGTTTGGTATTTATCTCGGCATAATGGAGATACTCACCAGAACAAAAGACGACTTCATGGACTGGGATGCCGCCAGTAGTATGTGAGTTCAAATTTGAATACGAAAAACCGGCCCTTCATACGAAGGGCCGGTTTTTTAATACATTTTTCGCTGGCAGACACGCCGTTTTTACTCGGTTATGGCCGCCTGGAGCATGGCATTGGCCACCGGGCCTGCCGCGGAGCTTCCCCAGCCGCCGTTTTCTACAAGAACTACAAATGCCAGCGGATATCCTTCATTTTCGATAAATCCGGCAAACCACGCATGGGGCTCACCGTTTCCGACCTCGGCGGTGCCGGATTTGGCGCTTATATTGAGATTTGGGAAGTTTTCAGCTCCGTATTTCGCGTGTACATTGTAATGCATCATTTTTGCAAGCTGCTCCGCCGTATCCGCGTCTATAAGCTGCTCTTTGCCGGTGCTGCCGAAAATACTGTCGTCTTTTATGAGCTTCATATCCACCGCCTCACCGCCGTTTGCGATAGCCCCTATAAATCTCAGCAGGGATGCGGGATTTACCGTATCTGCGCTCTGGCCTATGCCGGACCATGCAAGCTCCGGCGAATTTGCCTCAGCTTCTCCGAAGCTTCCCTTTGCCGTCCATATCCCGTCAATCTCCATGGAATCCAGCAGACCGTAATCCCCGGCGTACTTCATCAGAGTTTCGGAGCCAAGTTCCAACGCAAGCTCGGCGAATACGCAATTGCAGGAGTTTGCCAGTGCGTCCTCAATCTTTTGTTTACTGTGGGCGGAGGTACATGTCACAGAGCTCTCTCCAACCTGCATTGAGCCATAGCAGGTAAAGGTCCTGTCATACAGGTCCGGGATGTTTTCTATCGCTGCCGCCAGCGTAACAAGCTTGAACACCGAGCCGGGTACAAAACTTGACGATAAAAAACGGTTCAGATACACGCCTTCGTAATTTGGATCCCCATCCTGTATATCCGGCGGGTCCGCCGGGTCATATGACGGCGATGAGACCATGCCCAGAATTTCGCCTGTCTCATAGTTAAACACCGCTGCCACGCCTTTTCTGCCGTTTAAAGCATTGTAAGCCGCGACGTTTATTCTGGCGCTTATAGTAAGAGTCAGCTTATCGCCTTTGCCGTCTCTGGTATAGGTGCCGGAAATAAAATCGTAGCCGGAAAGCTCCGATGAGAATACCTTCAGCGCCCCTGTGCCTATATTCCCGTTGGCGTCTCCCACAGCGTGGAGCGTCGCCTTGCGCACGGCGGCATCGGAAGCGAAGCTTCTGGCGCCGTTTTCATCCACCCCCGCCAGTTCAACTCCATTCCTGTCCAGTACAACTCCCCTTGATAACACCCCGTTTGTGTAGACCGAGCGGTTAAATGTGTAGGAAGTCCATTTCCCGCCGTTTACGGCGCAGTTTACTATAAAAATAATTATCCCCAAAATTGCCGCACCCGCAAGAATCAGTACTGACGCGGCTCTTTTTTTGACTCTCTTCATCTGCCGTCCTCCATGCCGCAATCATCCCAGGGGCCATAGATATCGGTATCGCAGTCCCCGCCGCAGCCGTCTTCATAGTATTCTTCATCATCGTCCTCATATCCCGAGCCGCTGCTGTGCTTTAACCGTTTTGGAAGCTTTATGGCAAAGCTGGCGTTCTGCCTTGTATCTACCGCCTTTATAAACGCCAGCATACCCCAGCAGGATACCATACTTGAGCCGCCCCGTGATACAAAGGGAAACGTGACCCCCGTAAAGGGCAGCAGATCCACCGAGCCAAAAACATTCAAAATCATCTGGAACGCCAGCATGGAGGCCGCGGCGCAGGCCGCTATCGTGTAAAATGAACTTCTGCTGCTCCCGGCAGATCTGACGGCGAAAAACACAAGGGCCAGCACCGCGAAAACCATTATAACTGCGATTATAAGACCGAGCTCCTCGCTAACCATACCAAACACAAGATCTGTGTCGGCGGCTATGATCTTCTTAAACCAGCCATTTCCGGCGCCTTCCCCGAAAAGTCCCCCGGAGGCCGCAGCGGACATGGCCCGGGTCTGCTGGTAGCCGCCGCCGTTTATATCGTCCCAGGCGTGGAGCCAGGTGGAAAACCTGGCCGCAATATAAGGCTTAAACCTTATGGCCAAGCCGCCGGCAAAAACAGCTCCGGCGACGCTCAGCGCGACGGTGGCAATATCTCCAGAACGCAGAAACGCTATCACGAGAAAAGCCACAAAGAATATCATGGCGGTGCCGAAATCGCCCATATACGCCAGCGCCAGTACGCATACGCCGGAAAATCCGATAAACATTATAAGGTTGCGCTTGGCGAAAAGCCTGTCCAGCGTGGCCGCACCGGCAAAAACAAATGCTATCTTCACAAGTTCCGAGGGCTGCACTGATATTCCGCCGATATATATCCAGTTCTGGGCCCCATATACCACCTGTCCCATAATCACATTTACAGCCAGAAGCAGCAGCGCGGCGGCGGCCATTGGCCAGCGCAGCGCCTTTGCCCTGTTAAGGTCCCGGAGGAATATCCCCAGCACTATAAATACGGCCACGCCCGCCAGCATGGAGATAAACTGCTTTGTAAGCTGCTCCGGAGCGGCTGAGGCCGCAACCGCAAGGCCGACGGAGCACAGCAAAAAGGCTATAGTCTCCACTTCAAAGCCGCTCCGCCGCAGGAAACGCATAACGGCGTAATATATCCACATCGTAATGGCAAGCCCTATAAAGCACTCCGGCACCGCCAGCGGGAAGCTGTCGCCGTAGGATATGCAGAGCTGTATGCTGAGCAGCAGTATAAACTCAGTCAGGACAATAAATGTAACCGTAGGGCTAACTATCCTGCCCTGCCGTCCCCGAACCGAAGCCTGATAGCTCTCTCCGTCCCTGGTTATGGGGATAAACACCATTTCCACGCCCCCCAGGGACAGGACATCATTGGGCTCCAGCGGCATTTCCCCTTCCACTGCTTCCCCGTTCACGGTAATTCCGCCCCGGGATTTAAGGTCATATATCGTCCACTCGCCTTTATCGTCGCGGATTATGGCGGCGTGGCTCCGGGACACCGTGGGGAAATTTAGCTGCACGTCTACGGATTTTGCTCTTCCGATTATATTTTCCCAGTGGTTGAGCACTACCCTGCCTCCATTCGGCATGGTGAGATAGCCCCACACCTCGTTTTCGTTTTTCTCCTGCAGCATGGAGCGCAGGCAGCGAAAAAGAACTATTGCCGCAAGTACCGGCAGGACAAAGCGTATTATATACGTTATATAGCTGAACACCTCGTCGGAGGCGTTTAATTCTATGTTTTGAATAATGTCTCCCATCATTTCTCCTTTCTTTAATTCGTCATCTTTCAAGAAAAAAATAAAAGGTATATTTATCTTTCTGTATGCAGGTTTCGTCGTTATGCGGATATTTTACCACATAATTCAGTATAATCAAAGCGTAAATATAAATCGCGCTGGCTTAAGTTTCTAACATAAAAACCGCTCCTTTAAGGGCAAAATAATCCCACAAAGGAGTGTTCTGTTATGACGAGAAAAAAATTGACCGCCATTATTACCAGCTATGCGCTGGCAGCATGTATCGTAGCAGGCGGACTTATATACCGCAACTACCAGGAGACGCTGAGCTACCGGCGTCATATAGATAATACCTACCAGCACGCCTTTTCCGAGCTGACATCGGCTGTAGGCGAAATGGACTCGGCACTGCAAAAGAGCATTTACGCCACCTCCCCCTCCATGATAAGCACTGTGTGCACGGAGATCTACGGAAAAGCCCAGGCCGCCGAAATGGCCATGAGCGAGCTTCCATTCTCCGACTACAGGCTTGAGCAGACGGCAAGCTTTATCGCAAAGGCCGGTGACTACGCGTTCAGCCTGTCCCGGAAAGCGGCGTCCGGAATAAGCGACGATGAGCGCAAAAACCTCGAATCCATGTCAAATGCGGCGTCGGTGCTGTCCGGCAATCTGACGCAGCTTTTGGCAGACATAAACGACGGGAAAATCAGGGCCTCAGAGCTTTCTTCCGCCGTAAAGTCCGCCGGAGACTCCGACGGCGCCGCGGCGCTCCCCCTGGGAGACAGCTTTTCGCTCATTGAAAACGAATTTCCCGAGATACCAGTTCTTGTATACGACGGACCATTTTCACAGCATATAGCCGACGCTGAGCCTAAGCTATTAAAGGGTCTTGCGGAGGTATCCGAAAAGGAGGCTCAGGCCATAGCGTCCGAATTTCTGGACCTGAATCACGGCGCCTTTGACAGCGTGGGCGTTTCTGAGGGCAAGCTGCCCACCTACACCTTCCGCACCTCCGCCGACAGCAGCGAGACAACTGTGGAGGTAACCCGTACAGGCGGGCAGGTAATTGAGATGCACAATTCCCGCGCTCCGGCCTCGGCAAGGATTTCTCCGGAGGTCGGTCTTAAAATCGCGGAAAAATTTCTTAAAAAGCACGGATACGACTCCATGAAGGACAGCTACTGGCAGGTAAACGACAACATCGCGGTGTATAACTTCGCTTACTCCCAAGATGGCGTTATCTGCTATCAGGACCTTGTAAAGGTCTCTGTAGCGCTGGACAACGGCAATATACTCGGCTTTGAGTGTCACGGCTATACGGTAAACCACTATACGCGCAATATCCCGGAAGCCAAAGTCAGCGAAGAAGAGGCCATGAAAAGCGTCCCGGACTCTCTCCAGGTTGTCTCCCACAACATGGCCATTATACCCACCGTGGGTCTTTATGAGAGATACTGCCATGAGTTCGTCTGCCAGAACGACCATGAGCAGCACTATATTATATATGTGGACGCTGTCTCCGGCGAGCAGGCAAATATCCTGATACTTCTGGAAAGCGACTCCGGCGCACTGACAGTGTAAAAAAATAATCCCCGCCCTACGGGGCGGCCCTCCATAAGGAAGGTCGCCCAAGGTGGCTCTGTAACTCAGTTTATAG
>CAZBUH010000099.1:0-6696 GCA_964495095.1 uncultured Oscillospiraceae bacterium
AAATTTATTAGTTAAAAACGGCGTTTTCGGATTGGCTTATGTGCAGCAGACGGCCGGAATGGCGGGACATTGCGCCGTGCCGGGACGCTCCGCTTCCGGGTACGGGCTCCGCCGTTTTTCGCCTTACGGCTTTGATACTGTTTTCTGGCGGCTGTACGTGGTGTGCAGGAGCTGGTGTGCTTTCTCTGAGAGGGGCTCCCCGAAAAACTCCTTATATACCGTCTTTATCTCCGGGTTTTCGTGGCTTTTTCTCAAGGGCAGCGCCGAATCTATCCTGTATAGGGCGTCCATCCGCTTCCGGCGTATGGCGTTTGTGGTGCCGATGGGCTGTCCTCCGCCGCCTATGCAGCCGCCGGGACAGGCCATTATCTCGATAAATGTGTAATCCTCCGCGTGGGCCAGCACCTTCTCGGCATTTTTAAGGGTGTGGGCGATTGCAATCTTCAGCTTTGTGCCCTTAAGGTCTATCTCCGCCTCCCGGATTCCCTCAAAGCCGCGGATATCCTCAAGCTCTATTTTCGGCAGCGTTTCGCCGGTAACGGTCTCATACGCCGTCCTGAGAGCGGCCTCCATAACGCCGCCGGTGGCGCCGAATATGGCCCCGGCTCCCGAGCCTGTGCCGAGAGGCGAATCGAAATCGCTCTCCGGCAGGTTTTTCATGTCCAGGCCCTCATAGCGGATGAGCTTTGCAAGCTCTCTTGTGGTGAGGACGCAGTCCACATCCTGATAGCCGTCCCTGCCAAGCTCCGGCCTCCTGGCCTCGAATTTTTTCGCGGTGCAGGGCATTACGGATACGGACACTATATCCTCCGGCCTGAGGCCCATCTTCTGAGCGTAATATGTCTTTGCCACAGCCCCGAACATCCCCTGGGGACTTTTCGCCGTGGACAGGTTCTCCATAAGCTCCGGATGGTGCTTTTCCACATAGTTCACCCAGCCCGGGGAGCAGGAGGTTATCATCGGCAGCTTCCCGCCGGTTTTGAGCCGCTCCACAAGCTCGCTGGCCTCCTCCATTATCGTGAGGTCCGCGGCAAAATTGGTATCGAACACCTTATCGAAGCCCAGCATACGCAGGGCGGACGTCATCTGGCCCGTTACTATGTCTCCCGGCTCAAAGCCGAATTCATCGCCCAGGGCCACCCGCACCGAGGGGGCCACCTGGACAATCACGTGCTTATCCTCGTCGTGTATGGCGCGCCACACGTGGGCTGTGGAATCCTCCTCCACAATTGCGCCTACGGGGCACACAAGGGAGCACTGGCCGCAGAGCACGCAGTCGGTCTCGGCCATGGGCAGGTCGAAGGCCGTGGTCACCCGGAAATTGCTGGAGCGGCCCGAATATGTAAGGGCCGTTATCCCCTGTATCTCCTCGCAGGCTTTTACGCAGCGGCCGCATTTTACGCACTTTGACAGGTCCTTTACAATAGACGGGTTATCCACCCTTATGGGCTCGTCGCTGGATATGTCCGGCAGGTCCGGCACAAGGAGGTTAAACCTGCGGCACAGCGCCTGAAGCTCGCAGCTGCCGTTCCGGGCGCAGCTAAGGCAGTTCTGCCTGTGATCTGCCAGCATCAGCTCCAGCACGCCCACCTGGGCGTCGTAGACCTTTCTGGTATCAGTGAACACCTCCATTCCCTCGGCCACCGGAGTGGTGCAGGAGGTCTGGAGCTTCCTCTGGCCCTTGACCTCCACAACGCAGAGGCGGCAGTGGGCCTTCGACTCCTGATCCGGGTGATAGCACATGTGGGGTATATCTATATTCAGCATACGGGCGGCGTCGATTATGAGCGTCCCCTCCTCTACCTCAAGGGGCAGATTGTTTATTTTCATATGTATCCTGCTCATCTTATGGCCACCTCCTTCTTTACTGCGAATACCTCCGGAAAATGCTCCACCGCCGAGAGAAGCGCCGACTGGGCCGACTCTCCCAGGCCGCAGAGGGATGCGTTGCACATAATGTTGGCGAATTTTATCATGGTGTCCACATCCCGCTGGGTGTGAGTGCCGGCGGCCAGCTTTTCAAGGAACAGGGCTATATGCCTGTTGCCCTCACGGCAGGGCGTACACTGCCCGCAGCTCTCGTGGCTGAAAAACTCCTGGGTCATCCGCAGAAAGCCCAGAACGGAGGTGCGCTCATCCACCACCAGCACGGCTCCGGAGCCTATGGCCGTAAGGCCGGCCTTTTTCATATCGTTATATGTGTACGGCGTGTCAAGCTGCTTTGGGGAGGCGATTTTGCCGGAGGCCCCGCCAAGCTGCACCAGCCGCAGCTTCTGGCCGGTTGTAACCCCGCCCGCAAGCTCTATAATCTCCCGGATGGTTATGCCGAACGGCACCTCGAACACCCCGGGCTTATTTACGTTGCCCGATACGGATATCATCTTCGTGCCGGGACATTCCGGCGTGCCCTGCTTTTTGTAAAAGCCATCGTCATCCATAAGCACATTCGGCACCAGGGACAGTGACTCCACGTTATTTACGCAGGTGGGCAGATGGAAAACGCCGCACTGCTTTATATACGGCGGCTTTTTCCTGGGCCGCCCCGCCTTGCCCTCTATAGATTCCGACAGCGCGGAGCCTTCGCCGCAGACATAGGCCCCGGCGCCTGAATACAGGTGTATTTTATATTTAAAGCCCGAATCAAGTATGTTTTCGCCCAGATATCCCAGCTTCCCGCACTGGCTTATGGCGTTTAAAATAAGCGGCTGCAGGTGGGAATACTCCTCACGTAAATAGAGGTAGCCGTCAGAGGCGTTTACGGCCCAGCCTGCGATTATCATGCCCTCCAGCACCTGGAACGGGTCGTTTTTCAAAAGCTCCCTGTCCTTGAACGTGCCCGGCTCGCCCTCGTCGGCGTTGCAGACGACGCACTTTTTATCGGCGTTAATCTCCCTCGCCTGTCTCCACTTGCGGCCCATGTCGTAGGCCGCGCCGCCGCGGCCCTGTATCCCGTTTTCGCTGAGAACCCCGGCTATTTCGCCGCCGTCCATCTTCAGCGCTCTTCTCAAGGCCCGGAAGCCGCCGTGGTCCTCATACTCCTTTATGCTCCACGGGTCGTATTTCCCGAAACGTTTTGTTATAAATGATACTGTTTCCGCCATATTCCCGCCTCCTCAGTCCAAATTGCGGAGCATCTCAAGGACGCGCTCCCTGCTGGTCAGCCCGCCGTACACGGCGCCGTTCACCCTGACAGCCGGCGCCACGTCGCAGGCCCCGAAGCATGGCACCTGCTCGATGGTGAAACGTCCGTCATAGGTGACCTCCCCCAGCTCGATGCCCAAAATGTCCTTCAGCGTCTCCAGCAGCGTGTCGCTGTCGTTTACCCGGCAGGGTGCGCTGCTGCACACCTCCAGCGGATATTTGGCCCGGGGCTCGTCGTGCAGGGCGGTATAGAAGCTTATCACATCGTAGAGCTGGGTTATTTTAAGCCCCAGCTTGTCAGCGATATACACCGCCGCAGGGCGCGATATGTATTTCCTCTCTCCTGCGGCCTGCACAGAGAGAAGTATTCCAACAAGCTTTGTCGGGTCTCCGTCGTTTTCTGCAATTATTCTGTCGATAGCCGCCATATCGACCTTTGTAAGCTCCTCCGGCGTTGTATCAAAGGGCTTCACAAAAATCTCCCCTTTCATGGAAAAATGCGGCACGGCGTTACTTCCGGCGCATTTTAATATATTAACATCCTTTCACTGCATTTACAACAGCCTTATATCTCCCGTAAAGTGACAAATTAAACTACGGTTTTTGTATATAAACAACATTTTTTCCGGAAAATCTGCAAAAAATAAGAGCCCGGTAATCCGGACTCTATGTACGTTTACGCCTGGGACGCATCGGGCAGACTGTCTAATATGGTGATTCGGTTATCATGGGCAAATTTGCGTATCCCGGCCTTGTACTCGTCCCAGTGCTTCTCCTTCGACTGGAAAAACGTCACAGGCTGGGGCGTTTTTCCGCTGTTTATGGTAATCCGCTCAGTCTGCTTTGTGCCGAGAAGCTTCTTCTCCTCCGCCATTTCAAGGCTTATGCTCTTAATGTCGCTGTACTTGAGATTGACAAGCTGCGCCTTGTTCCCCATCTTGAAAAACACTATTATCTCCGTTTTGTCAAAAATGATATGTTCCCTGTCCGCCAAGTGAAAAACTCCTTTCATTTTTTTGCCATTATAAAATATAGCTGTAATTGTAATACGATTTTGTGTAAAATGCAAGATTTTCCTTTCCCGCGTGCAGCATTTGTTTCGTTTGCACTAACCGTCCGGCAGGATTTCCTGCACGTTGTATATTTTATACAAAAAACATGCGATATTTTCCCCACGCTCAAACCCGGAATATTCCGTCAAATTCATTGAAAAACCAAAAATGGGTTGCTATTATTATATCACAACTCACTTTTCCAAATACAAAAATGAAGGAGAGTAGGAAATTTTGGAAAACATTTTTTGGATTGGCTTTGTCGGGGCCATTCTGGCACTCTGCTTTGCTTTTGTGCAGAGCCGCAGGGTCATGAAGTACTCCGAGGGAAACGCCACCATGAAAGAGCTGGCTCAGGCGATACGCTCGGGCGCAAACGCCTACCTTAAGCGCCAGTATTCCACTGTGGTAAAGATTTTTGCCGTAGTATTCGTCATTTTGCTTATCCTCCGGGCCATAAAACTCCTGGATAACTGGTTTATCCCATTTGCTTTTCTCACCGGCGGCATTTACTCCGCCCTGGCCGGCTTTATCGGGATGAAGATAGCCACCAGCGCAAACGCCAGAACGGCGCAGGCGTCCTCCGAGAGCCTCAACAAGGGCCTGAAGGTGGCCTTCTCCTCCGGCTCCGTCATGGGCTTTACGGTGGTTGGCCTCGGTATTCTGGATATCACAGTATGGTTCCATATTCTCAAATATATAGCCGGATATGACGCGGCGACTATCGCCAACACAATGGTAATGTTCGGCATGGGCGCTTCCTTTATGGCCCTTTTCGGCCGTGTGGGCGGCGGCATATTCACAAAGGCCGCCGATGTGGGCGCTGACCTGGTGGGCAAGGTTGAGGCCGGCATCCCCGAGGACGACCCCCGCAACCCCGCTACCATCGCTGACAACGTGGGCGACAACGTGGGCGACGTGGCCGGCATGGGCGCGGACCTCTACGAGAGCTATGTTGGTTCCATTCTGGCAACCTTCGCCCTCAGCTCCGCTGCGGGATACGGCTTCGGCGGCATGCTCCTGCCACTGCTTATCGCCGTTATCGGCATTGTGTGCTCACTTATCGGCACTTTCCTTATCCGCACCGGCGAGGATGCCACCCAGCGCTCCCTGCTTGCCACTCTGAGAAAGGGCACCTATTTCGCGGCGGCCCTCTCAGCCGTAATCATAGCGCCTGTCACCTGGTTTGTTCTTAAAGACATGCTGGTTTACGTGGCTATAATCTGCGGCCTTGTAGCAGGCTGTGCCATCGGCTATTTTACGGAGTACTACACCTCCGACACCTACAAACCCACTCAGGAGCTTTCCGGCACCACCGAGACCGGCGCCGCCACTGTTATAATCGGCGGCATCTCACTGGGCATGAAGTCCACGGCCATACCGATAATTATCGTTGGCATCTCGGTAATAATAAGCTATATCTGCGCCGGGCTTTACGGAATTGGCATATCCGCCGTCGGAATGCTCTCCACCCTCGGCATCACCCTGGCCACCGACGCATACGGCCCTGTGGCCGATAATGCCGGCGGCATCGCAGAGATGTCCGGGCTTCCCGAGGAGGTCAGGGACCGCACCGACGCGCTGGACTCTCTCGGCAACACCACCGCCGCAACAGGCAAGGGCTTTGCAATCGGCTCCGCCGCTCTTACGGCTCTGGCCCTTCTGGTATCCTATGTAAGCGTTGTAGACCCTGAGGGCACCCTCTATAACCTCTCCCTCACAAACCCGCCTGTGCTTATCGGCCTTTTCCTCGGCGCTATGCTGGTATTCCTCTTCGCGGCCCTCACCATGACCGCGGTCCAGAGGGCGGCCCAGTCCATAGTCAAGGAGGTCCGCCGCCAGTTCAGGGATATTCCGGGTATTATGGAGTACAAGGCAAAGCCCGACTACGCCACCTGCGTCGATCTCTGCACAAGAGGCGCTCTTCACGAGATGGTGGCCCCGGCCATTCTGGCTATTGTAGTCCCCATTATCGCGGGCCTCATCCTGGGTCCGGAGGGCGTTGTGGGGCTTTTGGGCGGCGTCTCAGTCACGGGCTTCGCCGTAGCAGTCTACATGTCAAATGCCGGCGGCGCCTGGGATAACGCGAAAAAATACGTTGAGCGGGGCAATTTCGGAGGCAAGGGCTCCGATAACCACAAGGCCGCCGTTATAGGCGACACCGTAGGCGACCCGTTTAAGGATACCTCCGGCCCCTCCCTCAATATCCTTATAAAGCTTGTCTCCACAGTGTCCATAGTTTTCTCCGGCCTTATCGCCGCGTTTAACCTCTGGTCGCTTCTGTAAGATGGAATTTTAAAGCCCCGCGCCAAAACAGGATTGTAAAAAGAGGCGAGAGGTCAGCCCGTGTGGCTGTGGCCCGGTTTTCATACACAAAAACAGCGGTCCGAACGGCATTTTCTTGCCGATTAGACCGCTGTCTTGTTTTGCCCATTTTGCAGCGGGGCCTTTTCACAGCGTCCCGGTTTTTATTTCAGTATCTCAATGTTTGTCCCCATAATGG
>CAZBUH010000100.1:0-6588 GCA_964495095.1 uncultured Oscillospiraceae bacterium
GCGCCGACCGTCTCCAACTGCTTTATGGCGGCGGGGCGGTAGACATCGCAGGCCGCCAGCAGGGGGCGCTTACCGTTCTGCCTGCGGATAAGGGCGGCCAGCTTTGCGCCGTTTGTGGTTTTGCCGGCGCCCTGAAGCCCCACCAGCATGACTACCGTCGGGGGATTGGGGGAAATGTTGATTTTACTTTGCTCGCTGCCCATAAGGGCGGTGAGCTCCTCATTGACGATTTTGATGACCATCTGTGCGGGGGTAAGGCTCTCAAGCACATCCTTGCCCACGGCCCGCTCGCTGACGGTCTTTACAAAGTCCTTTACGACCTTGTAGCTCACGTCCGCCTCGAGCAGGGCGAGACGCACCTCCCGCATGGCCTCCTTGATGTCGGCCTCGGAAAGTCTGCCCTTGCCGCGCAGCTTTTTAAAGGCAGCGCTGAGTTTTTCCGATAGACTTTCAAATGCCATAATAACTAACCTTTCAGCCTGAAGAGAAGCTCCTTAAGCTCCTCTGTGATGGAGATTACCCCGGGCTCTTCCGTAAGGGAGGATATCTCCGATAATTTTTCCAACGCCTTGCCGGCGATGGCCTGAACCTCGTCCCAACGGGCCACGACGCCGGTTTTTTCCTCGGTGTCCGTGAGGATTTTTTCAGCCCTCAATATGACGTCCCTGACGCCCTGACGGCTTATACCCTCGTTTTCGGCGATTTCGGAGAGGGATAAATCCGCATTATAGTAAAGGTCGAAATATTCCCTCTGCTTGTCGGTGAGCAGGTCACCGAAAAAATCATACAGCATGGACATGCGTAAATTCTTACCTCTATCAGCCATATTATAGCCTCCGTGCTGTAAACCTAAAACACTTTACAGTTGCGTATTCTACTATATCCTGCCGCAGTTGTCAAGTGCCGCAGCGGAATATTCCTGATTTATCGGGAGAAAATGTTTTCACTGGAGGTATGCACTGTGGAGTTTAAGGATATGGGCATGTATATAGAGGACGGGCGTCTGGGAAAATTCGCGGAAAACACGGCCAGGTCTTTTGAAATAAAGGGAAAGGCCGATCTTATGAGGGCGGCCTCCGAGACCGCTTCGGCCATCAGGGCAATCCGGGAGGCGTCCCGGCGGGCGGAGCGTGATATAAAAAATTCACTTTTCGCCCCGAAGGAGGCCGAGTGGCTGGCGGATAACCAGTATCTGGCCGACCACTGCGGAAAAAACGCAGTAAGGGAGCTGCGGGAAGTCCCAAAGCTTCCCGCCGTGCGCGGAAAGCGCCCTGCGGTGATGGAGGCGGCGGGGGAGCTTATCCGGGCGGGCCGGGGCGCGGTGACGGAAAAGCGGATAGAGATTTTCCTCGGCAGTTTCCGGAATATACTGCCGCTGACGGAGGAGGAGCTTTTTGCCTTTGTGCCCTGCATAAAGGCCGCCGCAGTGCTCCTGCTGGAGCAGGTGTGCCGTGCAAAGGCCGGGGACGGGGAGGTTTTTATGGAAAACCTGTTTACCACCCTGCGGCATTTTGACGGCTGCGACCCGGCGGAGCTTATCGCCCGGGTAAACCCGGTGGAGCGGGCCTTCATGAAAGATTCCGTATACCCGCTTATGGACGAGGCCACAAGGGCCGTATACAGGCGGGAAACGGCCCGTATCGCAAAAAAGCGCGGACTGAGCGAGACGGAGGCCGCAGAAAAAATAGTGAAGCTGGCCGCCGGGAAAAGCCACATCGGACGCTACATTTTTGAGGAGCCTCTGGGGGAGCAAAAGCGCCACGGCTCCGGCTGGCGGTATATCCTGCTGAACCTGGGGGTCAGTATTTTCATAACGCTGCTTCTGGGCTTTCTTGTAAGGGACTTTTATATAACGGCGCTGCTTCTGCTGCCCGTGTCGGAGACAGTGAAAAACACCGCCGACTACATCATATTGCGGATTGTGCCGCCGCGTCCGGTGGCCAGGATGGAGTTTAAGGGCGGGGTGCCGGAGGAGGAAAAAACCCTCTGCGTTATAGCATGTATGCTGACAGAAGGCGGGAGCGGCGCGAAATACGCCGGGCTTCTGGAAAAATACAGGCTTTTAAACAGGGATTCGGGAGAAAACCTTGCATTCGGGCTTTTGTGCGATTTTCCCGAGTCGAAGGATAAATTCCTGCCCGGGGCCGGGAACTGGCTTAACAGCGCTGCGGACGCCGTAAACGGCTTGAACGGGAAATACGGCGGCGGGTTTTACCTCTTTTACCGTGACAGGGTCTACTCTGAAAGGGACGGCCGCTGGATGGGCAGGGAGCGGAAGCGCGGCGCCCTTATGGAGCTTGCCCGGCTCCTGCGGAACGGGGATTCCGAGGTGAAAATTTCCGCCGGGGACGCCGGAGGGCTCAAAAACGTGAAGTATATCATCACCCTTGACGGCGACACCTGCCTTACGGCGGGCAGCGCAAGGGAGCTTATAGGCGCGGCGGCCCATCCGCTGAACAGGCCGGTAATATCTGAGGAAAATACGGTCATACGGGGCCACGGCATATTGCAGCCCAGGATTGCCGCCGGGCTGGAGAGCGCCGGCAAAACCTGCTTTTCCCGCCTTACGGCGGGCCAGGGGGGCGTGGAGCCTTACGAGACCTCCGTGTCGGATTTGTACCACGACCTTTTTTCCCGGGGCACCTACACGGGCAAGGGGATAATCCATATAGACGCGTATCTCCGGTGCCTCACGGGCAGATTCCCGGAAAATTCCGTGCTCTCCCACGATTTGCTGGAGGGGGCCTATCTCAGAGCGGGGTATCTCGGCTCCACTGAGCTTACTGACGGCTGCCCCTCCAGTGCGCTGGGCTATTATGAGCGGCAGAGAAGATGGGTGCGGGGCGACTGGCAGACCGCGCCCTGGCTTTTTGGGAGAGTGAAAAACGGAGCGGGCGCCAGGGAGAAAAATCCCCTGGGGCCGGTGGACAGGTGGAAAATAGCCGACAATCTGCGCCGGAGCCTTGTGCCGGTGTTCACCTTCGGAAGCCTCGGGGCCGGTATGCTCCTTTCGGGCCGGGGCTTTATTCTGGCGGCGGCGGTGGCTGTAATCTCCGCCGTGTCCCGGCTTTTGCTCCAGAGCGCCGGGGTGCTCATCGAGCGAAATCCCAACACCGGGGCCAAGTACTATTCAAATATCGTCTCCGGCTTCAAGGGGGCGGCGGCGATAACGGCGCTGGAGCTTTTGTTTCTGCCGTACAGCGCCTATGTAAATTTCTGCGCGGTTTTTACCGCGCTGTGGCGGATGCTGATAAGCCGGAAAAACATGCTCCAGTGGGTCACCTCCGACGTAAGCGACGGCAAAAAGGCCGGTGTGCTGAAATATTTCGGCAAAATGTGGGCGGCCTCCGCCCACGGCCTTGTGCTGATGATTTTTTCGCCCTATATACCGGCAAAAATCGCCGGGCTTATATGGTTTTTGTCGCCGGTGTTCGGCTGGTATATGAGCGTGGAAAGGCCCAGGACTGTGAAGCTCCGGGAGCGGGACAGGCTGGAGCTTACAAGGATGGCGGGGGATATATGGCGGTATTTCCGGGAATTTGTGACGCCGGAGGACTGTTTTCTGCCGCCGGACAATTTTCAGGAGGAGCCGCCGGCGGGCAAGGCCAGAAGGACCTCGCCCACAAATATAGGGCTGTGCCTGCTCTCGGGCCTTGCCGCCATGGATTTGGGGCTGGAGGACCGGGAAAACGGCATGAAGTTCATTGAAAATGTCCTGAACACCGTGGAAAAGCTGCCGAAATGGCGGGGCCACCTGTATAACTGGTACAGCACCGAAACTCTGGATATCCTGGAGCCAGGTTATGTGTCCACCGTGGACAGCGGCAATTTTGCGGCCTGCCTCACTGCGCTGCGGGAGGGGCTTCTGGAGAGAGGGGAGACCGATACGGCGGCCAGGATTGACGGCCTGCTGGGCGGAATGGATTTTTCGGAGCTTTACGACGAAAAAAAGAAGCTATTTTATATAGGCTACGATATAAAGGCCGGAGGCTGCACTCAGGGCTGGTACGACCTTATGGCCAGCGAGGCGAGGCTTACCAGCTATTTTGCCGTGGCGAGAGGTGACGTGGAGAGAAAGCACTGGCGGCGGCTCAGCCGCATACTGGTGTCAAAGGACAGGTACAGGGGTATGGCAAGCTGGACGGGCACGATGTTTGAATACATGATGCCCCAGCTTCTGCTGCCCTGTCCTGAAAATTCGCTTATATACGAGAGCGTAAAGTTCTGCGTCCACGCCCAGAAAAAGGCGGCGGGCAGCCGGCCCTGGGGCGTCTCCGAGAGCGGCTTTTACGCCTTTGACCCGGCGCTCAGCTACAGGTATAAGGCCCACGGGACCCAGGCCCTGGCGCTGAAGCGGGGCATGGACAGTGACTATGTTGCGTCGCCCTACTCCACATTTCTGGCGCTTGATCTGGGCGTGGAGAGCGCCCTTAAAAACCTGAGGGCGCTCAAAAGCCTTGGGGCCGAGGGCAGGTGCGGCTTTTACGAGGCGGTGGATATGACGCCGTCCCGGATGGAAAACGGCAGGCCCGAGGTGGTAAAGAGCTATATGTCCCACCATCTGGGAATGAGCCTTATAGCCATCGACAACAGGCTTAACAGGGGAGTTATGCGCAGGCGGTTTATGCGGGACGCCTCCATGGGGGCCTACAGGGAGATACTCGAGGAGAAGGTGCCCGTCGGGGAGCCGGTGCTGAGGCGGCCGGAGCACGACGATATCCCGGAAAAGCCCAGGAATTTCGGGGAGAGCCAGTGGAAAACGGAGCCTGCCGCCGTAAACTGCCCGAAGCCGAGGTGCACGCTGCTCTCGGGAAAAAATTACGATGTGCTTTTCACGGAGACCGGCATGAGCCGGTCCCTGTGGCGGGGGGAGCTCGCCGCAAGATTCAGCCCGGAGCCGTTTTCATCAGACTGCGGAATTTCGTTTTTCGTAAGGCGGGGAGAAAATCTGACGCCGCTATATCCCGCGCCCCTTTTCGACAAAAACACGGAGTATTATCCGGTGCTCACGGGGCGGTTTGGGGCTGTCACGGCGAAAAACGGCGGCCTGCGGGCCTATACCGCAGTTTACGTGCCGGAGGGCGAGAGCGGGGAGGTGCGGGAGATATCCCTCACAAACCTTGGGGAAACAGGCGAGATGGAGCTTATCTGCCGGTTCAGGCCCGTCCTTCAGCGGCCTGAGGATTACTATGCCCATCCGGCTTTTTCCGATTTGAAAACAGTCTCGGAATTATATAACGGCGCCCTTCTTTTCCGTAAGCGGGGCGGCGATATGCACCTGTGCCTTGCCTGCGGCGAAAACGCCCGGTTTTCCGCCTTTCGTGAGGCGGAGATAAATGGAGCGGAGCTGTTCGGCGACACGGTGGAGCCGTGCGCCATGGCGATAGTGAGGCTGCGCATTGAAAAGGGCGGGGAGAAAAAGGTGAGGTTTGCCATATCCGCCGGGGCCAGCCGTGAAAACGCCTTTGAAACAGCCGGGCGGCTCCTTAAAATGCGGGAGGGGCTTTTAAACAGAAAAATGGAGAACACTGCGCGGTTTCTGGGTCTGGGCCCAAAGGGCACGTCGGAGGCCATGGAGCTTCTGCGGCGTCTTGCGTTCCCGGGGGCCGGAGAGGGCTCGGAGGGCCGGGAGGGTCTGTGGCGCTTCGGCATATCCGGCGATGTGCCGGTGCTGGCTATAGAGGTGGATAAGAAGAATATACAGCCCGCCGCCGACGCCATATGCCGCCACACGCTGCTCACTAACTGCGGATTTAAATGCGATCTGGCCCTTATACTTCCGGACGGCGGCGATTACAGACGGCCCGTGCGCACCTGTCTCGAGGGCGTAATCCGCGTCCTGGGACGGGAGGGCGACGGCGATATACACCTGATAGACGCGGTGCAGGACGTGTCCCCGGTGCTGGAGGCCGCGGCTGCGGTTTACGGCAGCCTTGAGGAGATAGACGGCGGCGGAGAAATGCCGGATATTTCCCGGAGGGCCCCGGCCGGCGAGGGCAAAGTGAGCTGGGAGTGGCTTTCCGACGGCAGCTTCCGGTTCTGTATGGATAACGCACTGCCGGAGCGCTCCTGGAGCCATATCCTGACAAACGGCAGCTTCGGATTTATCGCCTCCGACAGAGGCACCGGCCATATGTGGGAAAAAAACGCCAGGGAGAATAAGATTAACAGGTGGCTGAACGATTCCGTTACCTCTGAGGGCACCGAGCGGCTGGAGGCGGAGCTTGGAGGGGAGCGGAAGAGCCTTTTCGGGGAAGGCCGGGGAAAATGCACAGTCACCTATGGCTTCGGCTTTGCCCGGTGGGAGCGGGAGGCTTTCGGCGGAAGGATAAAAACCACGGCCTTTATCCCGCCGCACACCGACGCAAGGGTGCTTATAATCGAGCCGGAGGGGCTTCCGGAGGGAGTAAAGCTCAGATATTACACCGACCTTGTTATGGGCTCCGACGAAAGGGCGGCGAGGTTTACAAAAGTCCGGTTTCAGGACGGTGTGTTCACAGCCTGGAACCCCTGGAACAGGGATTTTCCCGGCACGCGCTTCAGCCTCGCCATGTCCGAGCCGGTTTTGACCACGGCCCTGAATAAGAC
>CAZBUH010000101.1:0-6500 GCA_964495095.1 uncultured Oscillospiraceae bacterium
TCAAGATATTCACCGGGGAATCCTGTGAAAAGTACCTGCAAAAGCTGAAAAGAAGAACAAATTCTGAAAGTCGTGCGGGTCACACGTTCAAAAAGATGATCGAGGCATACGAGAACGGCATCCAGCAGTAACGTCTTGCAGGATAAAAAAGAGGCCCTGGCGGGCCTCTGAAAAAAGCTCCGGTCTGGTTTACCCGACCGGAGCTTATGCTTTTTTATCTTATGAGAAGATAGTACCAAACCCCCGCCGCTTCACGTACATAGTAGTTTGCCGTCAGAAACGGAAGGCCGTTATAGGCGGCGTCCGAGGATATTTTCTCAAAACCGCAGGCCGAGGCCATAAGCTTCGCTCTCAGGACATGGTAGCCCTCAGTTATTACACATATCCCGCCGTCAAAATCCGGCTCCCTCTCAAAAATAATCTCTTTTGAAAAATTTATATTCTCCAGGGTATTCTCCGCACGAGGCTCCATAAGTATGCGCTCCGGCTCAACGCCCCGTCCGGTAAGCCAGTCGTACATGCACCGGGCCTCTGTAATGTCCTCCCCCGGCCCCTGGCCGCCGGACACTATAAGCACCGCCTCCGGGTGCTCATTTGCGTATTCCAGCGCCGTTTCAAGCCTCGCCTTCAGCGAGCGTGACGGGGTGCTTCCGTTTACTCCGGCCCCCAGAACTATGGCGTAATCGGACTCTCCGCCGCCGGTTCTCGCCGCCCTTATAATAAAAAACTCCGTCACCGCACCGGCGGCGATAAAAATCGCTATGCAGCAGGTGAGTATCCTTCTGCATATTTCGGCGGCTCTGCCGTGCTTTTCCCCGGCCATGCGCAGCAGCATATACGCAATTGCCGCCGCTGCCGCCGCCAGCAGCACGCATCCGGAAAAGCCGCAGCCCATGCGGCTTAAAATGAGAAGCAGCCCCGCCGCCGCAAAAACAGCGGCGGTTATTACATACTTCAAGTATTTTTTCACCGGGCCAGCTCCTCCCACCTTGCGTACATTTCCTCCAGCGCCTCCTTCCGGCGGCCTATCTCCTCCTCAAGCTGGCAGAGCTTGCTGTAATCGCTGGCAAACTCCTCCACCTGCTGATTTAAAGCGTTCAGCTCCGCCTCGGCGGCGGCGATCTCTTTTTCCAGCTTTGCAAGCTGCTTTTCCGTCTGAGCCGGGTTTTTCGCCCTGTTTTTCGGCTTTTCTGCTTTGGGCTTATCCTGCCTTTCCAGCTTCTGCTCCCTGTGCTTTACGATAAGCTCCCGCTGGGCGGCGTCCTCCCGCCGCTTTTTATACTCCTCAAAGCCGCATTTATAGTCGTGTATCTCCCCGTCCCGTATCTCCCAGATACGGGTGGCAAATTTACTTATAAAATACCTGTCGTGTGAGACGAAAAGCAGCGCCTCCTGATACTCCTCTACCGCGTCCTCTATCCAGTCCCTGGACGCCGCGTCCAGGTGGTTTGTGGGCTCGTCCAGTATCAGCAGATTTATATTGTCCCGCATCAGTATGCAGAGCCGCAGACGGCTCTGCTCTCCGCCGGAGAGGTCCGACACCGGCCGGAAAACATCCTCGCCGGAAAACTTAAAGGCGCCAAGCCTGTTTCTCGCCTCCTGGGGAGTGCAGTTTTCCTCCCATATCATCATATCCAGCACGCTGCGGTAAGGATTTTTGAATTTTATTATCTGGGGCAGATACGCCGGCTTTACCGCGGGGCCAATGCGGATATAGCCCCTGTCCGCCGTCTCCTCGCCCATTATAAGCTTTATAAAGGTGGATTTTCCCGTACCGTTGTCGCCGATAAGCGCTATCCGCTCTCCGCCGGTGACGCTGAGGGTCACATCCCTGAAAAGCGTCCGCCCGTCGAAGCTTTTCGTCACCCCGTCGATTACCAGCACCTCGTCGCCCCGGAATTTCGTCTCACCGAAACGGGCCTTCATCTTCCTCTCCACGGTGGGCTTGTCGGTTTTAAGCCGCTCTATGCGTTTTTCCATTGAAAATGCCCGCTTGTGGAGCTTGTCGTTTCCCATAAAGGCCCACAGGTGCATCTGGTCGGCGGCCTTCTCAAGCTGGTCTATCTTCGCCCGGTTTTTCTCATACTGTGCCATTTTTTCCTCAAACCGGCGCTGCTTTTCCTCAAGGTAGAAGCTGTAGTTCCCGCTGTAAAATTCCGCCTTGCCGTCCACGATTTCAATGGTCCGGCTCACCACCCTGTCCAGGAAATACCTGTCGTGGGAGATGGTAAGCACCGTGCCCCGGAATTTCAGCAGGTAGTCCTCCAGCCATTCCGTGGCGCGCATATCCAGATGGTTGGTAGGCTCGTCAAGGAGCAGTATGTCAGTGTCCTCCAGAATGAGCCGGGACAGGTTTGCCCTCGTCTTTTCCCCGCCTGAAAGGCTGGAAAAAAGCTGGCTCCGCTGGGCCTCCGGGATTTCAAGGCCGTTTGCCACCCGGTTCCGGTCCGTGTCCATATTGTAGCCCCCGCCGCTTTCAAAGGCGGCGTGGCACCTGTCGTATTCCGCCAAAAGCTCCGGGGATGGGTCCCGCTCCATTTTCCCGGCAAGCTCGTCCATCCTGTCCTTCAAATTGTAGAGCCGTTTGTGGGCGTCCTTCAAAACGTCCTCAACAGTGTACTCCGGGGGATATTTCGGTATCTGGGAGATAAGCCCCATGCGCTTGCCCTGGGGCACGACTATATTCCCCTCGTCGTACCCTATCTCGCCGGCAAGTATCCTGAAAAGGGTGGTCTTGCCCGCGCCGTTTTTGCCCAGGAGCCCTACATGCTCCCCGGCATTTATCTCGAAGCTCAGGCCCTTCAATATGTCGTTGTCCTCTTCAAAGGCCTTTACAATGCCCTGAACTGAGATGTCTACCATAAAAATTCACCATTGCCAAAATGCCGGTGGGTCAAAATCGCCCACCGGCTTTAAATCTGTTTTCCGCGTGTGTATCTGAAAAAATCCTGCCCGCGGAGCGGAGTACAGCCGGCAGGAAAATGCCAAAGCGTTTTTCCCGCGATTATTTCGTGCCGAATATCCTGTCGCCCGCGTCGCCCAGTCCGGGTACGATGTAGCCGTGCTCGTTGAGCTTCTCATCCACGGAGGCAACGTAGAGGTCCACGTCGGGATGGTCCTCCCGGATGCGCTTTACGCCCTCCGGGGCGGAGATTATGCACATGAGCTTTATGTTTTTGCAGCCGTAATTCTTTATAAACCGGATAGCCGCCGTGGCGCTGCCGCCGGTAGCCAGCATCGGGTCCACTATGAGCACTTCCCTGTCCGCGATGTCACGGGGCATCTTGCAGTAGTACTCCACAGGCTCCAGCGTGTCCGGGTCCCTGTAGAGGCCGATATGGCCCACCTTCGCGCCGGGGATGAGCGTCAGTACGCCGTCCACCATTCCCAGTCCCGCACGGAGTATAGGCACTACGGCAATCTTTTTTCCGGCGATGCGGCGGACTTTTGCTGTGGCGACCGGAGTCTCTATCTCCACCTCCTCGGTGGGCATGTCCCTTGTGGCGTCATAGCACATAAGGGTGGCAATCTCCGAAACTATCTCCCGGAACTCCTTAACGCTGGTGTTTTTGTCCCTTATGACCGACAGCTTGTGCTGAAGAAGCGGATGATCAAGTACGTGAAGCTCTCCCATTTTGCATTTCTCCTTTTTATTATTTATCCAACGCGGAATCTTTTTCCCGCTGAAGCCTCTCCCGCTCGGCCTGGGAAAGGCGCAGATAATTGGGCGTCAGGTCCTGTGCCGGCTCCGGCTCCATTTTTTCGGCGGCCCTGGCCACCCCGTAGGCGCTCTGGAGGCGCAGATTTTCCGGCGCCAGCCGCACATTTTCCAGATCCCGCATCAGATTATAGCACATTTCGGCGCCATCTCCAATAAGAAGACAGCTTTTTTTCTCATTTTCTATTTCTGCCATCAGCTCTTCCACGCTTACAGCCCTGTCGGGGCACAGCCGTATAAGCTTTCCGCCCTCAAAGATAAATTTGGCGTTATACACCTGGCTCCGCCTGGCGTCCATAACAGGGCAGATAACGCCGTCGAAAAATTCCGCATTCCAGGCCATGGCCTCCAGCGTGGACACGCCGCAGGCCGGTATGTCCCGTCCCCAGCACAGCCCCTTTGCCGCCGCCACGCCTATCCTGACCCCGGTAAAGGAGCCGGGGCCCTTCGCCACGGCCACAAGGTCCACATCCTCAAGGGTAAGCTCCAGATTTTTAAGCATGTCCTCCGCCATTGGCAGAAGCGTCCTGCTGTGGGTAAGGCCGCTGTTCTGAAAATATTGGGCCACAAGCCGCCCGTCCTCACACAGCGCCGCCGAGGCCGCCCTGGCGGTGGACTCTATGGCGAGTATTCTCATTTTTCCGTCCCCCCGATGGTTATCCTGCGGGAATTTACGCCGGTTTTTTCTATCGAAACCGACACGGCGCCGCTGCCGATGGCCTCCCGCACATTTTCGCTCCACTCCACGACGCAGATACCGCCCCTCTCCAGGTAGTCCTCCCAGCCTATTTCAAACAGCTCGTCGGCACTTTTGAGCCTGTACATATCGAAGTGGAAAAGGGGCGTTTTCCCGGGATATTCGTTAACTATCGTAAAGGTCGGGCTGGACACCCTGGCCTCAATCCCGAGGCCCCGGGCCATGCCCCTTACAAAAGCGGTCTTGCCCGCTCCTAGGTCTCCGTACATAGCCACCACGGCCCCCGGACGCAGCTTTTCAGCCAGCTCCCGGCCGGCGTTTTCCGTGCCCGCCTCATTCTCTGTGTAAATTATCATTTAAGCGCCTCATAATCTGTTTTCATTTTTCTGAAACAGTATAACACAGTTTTCCCGTTTGGGAAAGATTATTGTTTACTCCCCGTGAAAAAAATGCTAAAATGGATTCATATCATTATCCACACCATTTTTAACAGGATGACTCTCAAATGAAAATTAAGAAAATTTTTTCAGCCATTTTCGGCTATCTTAAAAATTCAGATACGTTTCTGCTGGCCCTCTGCCTTATAAGCACAGTGTTCGGCATTGTGCTCATATCCAGCGCCACCAGGAGCTACGGCACCCATTCCTACGTCATTGTCCAGACCGGCGCTCTCTGCATCGGGCTTATCCTGTATTTCCTTTTCTCGGTTATCGACATAGAGCTTATCGCGGAAAAATGGAAGCTCCTCTTTTTCATCAGCGTGCTTCTTATCTGCTTGCTTTTCCCCTTCGGCGTGGCGGGCGACAGCGGCAACAAGAGCTGGCTCCGCTTCGGCAGTATAGGCATACAGCCCTCTGAAATAGTCAAGGTGCCGTTTATAATCCTTCTTGCAAAGCTTACAGCCTACTTAAAAGAATTTAAAGACCTGAACGCGCCCCTTTCGGTCCTGCTTCTGGTGGGGCTGCTGGGCATTATGTTCGGGCTCATTATAATCTCCTCCGCCGACCTGGGCTCCGCCCTTGTCTATCTCTTTATCTTCGTAATAATGATGTTCCTCGCCGGCCTTAAGCTCCGCTGGTTTGCGGCGGGCGGGGCCATCGTGGCGGCGGCGGCGCCGTTTCTGTGGAAGTATTTCCTCAGCGACAATCAGAAAAACCGCATCATGGCGCCCTACGTGCCGTCTATCGACGTGGATGGGACAGGCATAACATGGCAGGTAAACCAGGGCAAGATTGCTCTGGCCTCCGGCAAGCTCACAGGCCAGGGGCTTTTCCACGGCGCTCAGTCCCAGTCATCGGCAATACCCCAGAAGCACACCGACTTCATTTTCGCCGTCTGCGGCGAGGAATTGGGCATGATAGGCTGCTCTATAATAATAATCCTGCTGCTGGCAATAATCATCCGCTGCATATACGTGGGCGTAAAATCAAACGACACCCTCGGTATGCTGGTGTGCGTGGGCGTATCCGCAATGATAGCCTTCCAGGCTTTTGAAAATATCGGCATGTGCCTGGGCCTTACCCCCGTTATCGGCCTTACTCTCCCCTTCTTCAGCTACGGCGGCTCGTCTATAGTGACGCTTTTTGCCGCCATAGGGCTGGTGTCCGGGATAAAAATGCGGCCAAAGCCGTCCGGGCGGCTGATGTTCAAGTAGTCCCCGGCAGCGCCCGCGCCGCTCCTGCCGGCGGGCAAACCGGTTTTAATGGGGGTGTGACATTGGAAGCCCTATATGGCCTGCTGTTTATACTGTTTTTAGTCCTAATCATGCAGCGCCGCAGCAGAGCGGCTCTGCTGAAACAATTTATAAAATCAAGAAGAGCGGAGGATACAGCCCAAATGGTGGAGCTTGCCAGGAGATTTATCAATAAGGAATGTATTATCTACACCTTCAACGGCCAGATCACAGGAACCGTAAAGGAGGTCTCCGACCACGCAATCCTGCTGGAAAGCAGCGGCTCGGACGAGGCGGTAAACCTGGATTTTATCGTCAGAATCAGGGAATATCCGCGAAATAAGAAAGGAAAGAAGAAATCGGCGGTGCTGGATTAGGGAAAAACAGCCGGGGCGCAGAGACTCCCTGAAAAT